>DATHJK010000125.1:0-7994 GCA_035316225.1 Pyrinomonadaceae bacterium | reverse complement strand
CCGGAATGTTCATGGACTTTGCGAGCGCTATCTTCAAAGGCAAGTCGCCGTTCGAGGTCGAGCCGTCATAGTTGTGCGGCGTCCAGTCGCCTATCTTTATCGGCGCGCCGCTCACAACGGAGTCTGGCGTCATGCCCCACTCGACCGCAGCCGTGTAGATGAAAGGCTTGAAGGCCGAACCGGTCTGGCGATAAGCCTGCGTGGCGTTGTTGAACTTGTTGGTGTAAAAATCGTAGCCGCCGACCATCGTAAGAATCTCGCCCGAGTGCGCGTTCAAGGTCATCATAGCGCCCGAAACGCCGGGAAGCTGCGAAAGCTGAACTTTCAAACGATGGTTTGCTTCGTCAACCTCCTTTACCTCGAACTCGGCAAGATCGCCAACATGGAACTCGCTCTTCGGCTGACGATTTGACCAGCCCATCTCTCTGGCCGTCACCGTCGCAGTGAAGCTGCCGAATCGCACCGCTGCCTCGTTGCGCGCCGGGTCAATCTTCATGATTAAGCCCATGATGAAGTCGCCGACGTGATAATCGTTGCCGTACCAGTGCGGGTGCTTGTAGCTGTCCAACAGTGCTTGGGTGATGGGAGCAGCCGTGCCGTTGGCGTTCAGCGTTGCTATATTGGTGTAGCTGGAGTGCCAGCCCGCGTGCGAGCGGTCGTAGCGGCGAAGCCCCTCGCGCACCACTTCGACGGCGCGCTTCTGCGCATCGACGTTAATGGTCGAATAGACTGTTAATCCGCCCTGAGCAACGCGCGTCGTGTACCTGTCTTCCAGATACTGTCTTATCTCTTCAACCGGATAATCGAAAGGAGAGGTGCGCGTCTGCATGGGATAGTAGGCCGTGTCTGCGAGCTTAATCGGTTTAGCTTTCGCAGCGTCGGCATCCGCCTGCGAGATGAAGCCGTTTTTAGCCATCTGGTCAAGCACAAGGTTGCGCCGCTCGCGCGCTGCGTCCGGGTGGCTCGTTGGCGAATACTCGCTCGGCGCTTTCGGAACGCCTGCTAACAGCGCCGCTTCTTCCAGACTGAGTTCGCTGGCCTTCTTGCCGAAGTAAGTTTCGGCTGCGGCCTCAAATCCGTAGGAGTTCGCGCCCAGGAAGACGTGATTGACGTAAAGCTCCATGATCTGATTTTTCGTGTAGTAACGTTCGATCTGGAGCGCCCAGAGCCATTCCGTTATCTTGCGCTTCAAAGTCTGCTCGCGCGACAGGAACAGGTTTTTGGCGAGTTGCTGCGTTAAGGTTGAGCCGCCCTCGCGCCTGCCCTTCGTCAGGTTGGTTATGACAGCGCCGACGATTCGTATGGGGTCAATGCCAACGTGGTCGTAGAACCGCGCATCCTCTATGCCCAGTATCGCGTTCTTAAGAACGGGCGGAATCTCTTCATACTTAAGTGGAATTCTTTTCTCAAGCGCGAACTCGCCTATCACCGTCTGCCCGTCATCCGCGTAGATGCGCGTCACCACGCTCGGACGATAGGTCGCAAGCGCGGCCACTTCGTTCGCCGCGTGCGAGTAGTTGATCTCGTAGGCCATGATTATGCCGGTCAATCCCCCGGCGGCGATTGCCAGTAGCAGGACTGCCGGAAGCCAGAAGCGGCGTAACAGGCGGCGGCGCATAGCGGGCGGCTCATTCAGGCGCTTGACGATTGCGCCGGGACGCGGATTCTTAGTTGCCATTTTGAGATTTTCCTCTACCTCATGGGACGCGGGACTTATAAACTTAATTTTCCGGGACAGCATCGCACGCTAACCGAGGCTTGTGCGAGCTATGGGGAGTCTCGGTCGCTTGACTGGAAATTATAGCGCAACTACGGTGCGCGAAAAAAGTGTGCAGAGAAAAGATTAAAACTATTAGCATTATTCAACTCTTTGCGAGCTTAAGTTTTAATCTTTGCGCCTTTGCGTGAAAATGCAATTCTATTAAAGCTCAAACTGGTGAGAATTGAGGGTTCACGCAAAGGCGCAAAGAGAAGACAAAAGCTCGCAAAGAAGTTGTGCGATAAATTCTAATTTGCTGAAATACAGGACGTTAAGTTGACCTCTATGCTTTATGTGGAGACAACTATGGCGGCTTGAAAAACGTCTAAAAATTGCAGTCGGCAAAGCTCTTTGACCTTAAGTAATCGCGCCGACTATAATATGTTCGTGAAGGGGGCGACAGGCTTCGACAGAAGTCTGAACGCTCGATAGGATGCATGCCGGGCTTACCACTTGCAGCTCGTAAAAAAGCATGGGGAAACACAATTGCCAATACTAATCAATTGGCTCTCGCTGCCTAATTAGGCACCGGGCGTCTCACCGCAAGTTGCTCAAGCGAGCGGAGCGAGATGTCACTTAGTTGAGCTGGCCTGCGCTTTCGGCCCGTGAGCGCAGGCGAGAACAAAGTCGGGCTAGTTCTCAATCGAGGTCTTAGTCGCTTCACTTACTCGATTGAGAGCGAAATTTTTCAAGAGAAGCGGCTAAGCATGTAGATTCCCTCGGGGTTGACTTTTGGATCCGGGTTCGATTCCCGGCGCCTCCACCATCATCATTCATAACTTCAAACATCGGGCGGCCTCTCAGGCGAATGTGATACTATTCGCCAGCTTGGCCGCTTTTTCATTTTGTCGAAAGAGAATGGCTTGAATCGCAACCTTCCCATCGGAATCTTTGACAGCGGCGTTGGTGGATTGACGGTCTATCGCGCTCTGCACGAGCGCCTTCCAGACGAGCGCTTCGTTTATCTGGGCGATACTGCGCGTGTGCCTTACGGCACGAAATCGCTGGCGACCGTAGAGCGTTATGCAATCGAGAACGCTAGATTTTTAGAAGCGCATGGCATAAAGCTTCTGGTCGTGGCATGCAACACGGCTTCGGCTCTGGCTCTGCCCGCGATACGCCGCGCTGTGAAAGTTGAGGTAGTAGGCGTGATAGAGCCGGGCGCGCGTGCTGCCGTTGAAGTTTCACCGGAGAAGAGAATCGGAGTCATAGCGACGGAAGCTACTGTGCGGAGCGGCGCTTATAGAGAGGCCATCAGCGATCTTGTCAACGAAGTCACTATCATAGAACGCGCGTGCCCGCTCTTCGTCGCGCTCGCCGAAGAAGGCTGGGCTGAAACGGAAGTGGCGCGCGAAGTCGCTTCGGAATATCTGAGCGACATGAGAGAGTCCAGCATTGATACTCTTGTTCTGGGCTGCACGCACTACCCTATACTGCGCGGCGTTATTCAAGAGGTTGTTGGCGAAGGCGTGCAGTTGATTGATTCGGGCGAAGCCGCAGCGCGCGACGTAGAGCTTCTTCTTCAAGCTAACGATATTGCGCACGCGCCTCTTGAAAGACCATCGCGCGAGAGGCGTCTGTGCGACGACCTCGACCACTTTTATGTGACGGATGCGGCGGAGCGTTTCAGTCGCGTCGCGGAAAGATTCCTGGGAAGCTCTCCTTCCCGTCTGGAGGCCATTGAAGTCTGGGGGCATGATGAGCTACGAGCGTACTGATGGCCGTGCTGTTGATGAACTGCGGCCAGTGAAGCTGACGCCGGATTACCTTCCTTATGCGGAAGGTTCTGTGTTGATTGAGATGGGAAACACGCGCGTCATCTGCACTGCGTCCATAGAAGATCGCCTGCCGTTCTTCCTGCGCAATAGCGGACGCGGCTGGGTGACTGCGGAATACGCCATGCTGCCGCGCTCTACGCAGACGCGAACGCAACGCGAAGTAGGGCGCGGAGGCCCTTCGGGACGCACACATGAAATACAGCGATTGATAGGCAGAAGTTTGCGCGCCGTTGTGGACATGAGCGCGCTCGGCGAGCGCACCATAGCGCTGGATTGCGACGTACTTCAAGCCGACGGCGGCACACGCACTGCCAGCATCACGGGCGCATATGTGGCATGCGCGCTTGCATGTCGTCGTCTATTGAGTGATAAGAAGGTCGCGCGCAATCCTATCAACAACGAGGTTGCTGCTGTGAGCGTGGGGATAGTTCATGGAACTTCGCTGCTGGATTTGAACTACGTAGAGGACTCGCAGGCCGAAGTTGACATGAATGTTATATGCACGGGCGACGGGCGCTTCATAGAAGTACAGGGCACTGCGGAGCGCGAGCCTTTCACGCGCGAAGGGATGGACGAGCTTCTGTCGCTGGCCGCGCTGGGCGTCGAGAGAATCGTAGCCGTTCAGCGTGCCGCGCTGGCACAGACGACCTGATAGGGTTAATCTTCCAGCGGACAACGGCGCTTCCCTTATAGCGCATCACACGCATTGACGATTCGAGTTTTTATGCCCATCTTCGATTTCACTAAACCCCGCGCGCAAGGTTAGAATCTTCTTGAAAGTTCTGAATAGGAGTTTTACAAAAATGCGACGCCTGCACATTACGCTCGCCGCCATAGCGGCCACTATTTTTTGTGCTCTCGCTGTCCTGGCGCAGACGCAGACTTTCAGCAGCAATAGCGTTGATTACGTTCTTGAACTGCCTTCGCCAACGTGGCGAGTCATAACCGAGCCGGACAGCGTTCACGAGCACGCCGAGTTCATCTACGGCGAGCGCAATGAAGGCTACCTGCGCGTGCGCAAAGAGGTGGTCGAGAGCGGCACGACCGCGCAGGATTTCGCGCACCGCGAGCTTGATACGAAACTGCGTTTCCTGCCGGGCTTTGTAGAGGGCAGGGAGGAAACTTTCGCCGGGCGCTTGAAAGGCGTGACTATCTCCTACGAATTTACGAGCGGCGGCAAGCCAATGGCCGGGCGCGTATACTACCTGATGGCCGACGAGCGCACGATATACAGTCTGCGCTTCACGGGCTTGCGCGACCGCCTGCCCGTCATACGCAACCAGACGGACAACATCGCGCGCAGCTTTCATCTTAAGTAATTTTACGAATCGGATTTTTGAGATCGCCAGCCGCTTGCTTCCCTCGAACGGATGCGAGCGGCTCTTATTATCCGGGCTGCTATGAGACTGAAACTCGCCCATGGCCTGACGATTAAAGCATCGCCAATTGACGGCAAAGGTTGTTTCGCCACACGCCTCTTCCCGCGTGGTCGAAAGATAGCGGAGTACGAGGGCGAGCGAATCGCAAGCCGCGAGGCCAGGCGGCGCGCAGGCCGTCGCAAGCTGAGAATCTGCGAAGTGGACGAGCGCTGGAGCATTGACGGCTCGCGCGGCGGCAACGGCACACACTACATAAACCATTCCTGCCGCCCCAACTGTTACATGAAAATCCTCTACGGCCACGTCCTCTTCTTCTCGCTACGCGACATACATCCCGGCGAAGAGATAACGCTCGATTACGTCAGCACGCTTCACTCAGATAAAAAAAGATGCACCTGCGGCGCGCTCGATTGTCGTGGGACTATTAATCTTGTTAAGGGCGAAGGGGAGAAGAGTGGGCCTGACTAGCGCCTTTACAGCCTCGGCAATGTGAAGCTGAATTTCGAGCCGCGACCGACTTCGGATTCAAGAGCGACGTTGCCGCCGTGCTGCTCCACGACCTCGCGCACGAAAGACAGTCCCAACCCTGTTGACTCCTCATCCTTCTCACGGCCATCGCGCGCGACGCGGTAGAACTTTTCCCAGACGCGATCAATTGATTCGGGCGGAATGCCGTAACCACGATCTTCTACCGAGACGCGCACGGAATCGGCTTCGAGCGCTGTGGAGATTGTGACGGCAGTGCGTTCCGGGCTGTACTTGATGGCGTTGTCAACGAGGTTTGTGACCACCTGCGTTATCAAACTTCTATCAGCCGCGATGGGAGGCAGGCGAACGGGCGTGTGTTCGACCAGACGTATGCGCTTCTTCTTGGCGACGGGCTGAAGGCTCGAAACTGTGTCGCGCACAATGTCGTCGAGTTTCAGAGGAATCTTCAAAACCTCCTGCTTGTCGCCGCGCTCCAACTGCGTGACGGCTAGGAACGTATTAATCATGCGTGTCAGCCGCTGCGACTCGTTGCATATGATCGTCAGAAATTCGCGCGCCTGCTCAGGCACGCTATCGTCCATCGTGAGAAGCTCTGCGAAACCGTTGATGCTCGTAATGGGAGTTCGCAACTCGTGAGACATGAGCGAGATCATGTCGCTTTTGAGCTTCTCGTACTCCTTCTTTTCCGTCACGTCGCTAACGCGCACGGTCAGGCATAGAGGCTGAAGCGCAGGGCTTGAGATTGTGTCGCGCGATGCCACGAGCGCTATGCGCAATTCGAGTGTACGGTTTCTGTCTGGGAAATATAGCTCGCGCTCGTAGGCTTCGCCCGTTTGCAGCACGCGGCGAACTGCGATTGAAGGCTCGTCGAACACGCCGCCGCGAAAGCGATCCAGCAGGCCGAAGATGTCAAGCCTTTGCGCCTCTGCTTCATTGATGCACGCGGCACTAAGCATAGGCGGATTCACAGATGCAAGCGTTCCATCAAGATATGCTACAGCGTAACCGTGAAAAGCTTCTGCGAGAACCGCCGCACCGAATCGCTGCTCGGTCAGAAGACCACTCACAACATCAAACGAAGTCAGGCGAGTCTGCGCAGCCCTGTAAGAAAGGAAAGTAAGAAACTCTCTCTCTTCCAGACGGCGGCGAGCCTCGCCGCGTTGAAGGTTGCGAGCAAGCTGCGCGCCCACAGCGACCAGAAGCGGTCTGTCCTCTTCGTCGAACTCCTCGCGCAGTCGCAAGATCAGAGCGCCGACAGCTCGCCCCTCATGCTTCAAAGGGAGCGCGACCGCTCCATGCCCGCCTCGTTCGCCCGGCTGTTTAGCGGCAAGCACTTCGCCTCCCATCATCGCACGCTCGCACAGCAGCACGCCTTCGCGCCATAGTTGAAGGTGTGAAGAATGGGGCGTGAGCGGAGTCGAATCCGAGCGAAGCCGCGCTACGGGCGCGAGCGCGCCGTTATCATCAGGCTGAAAGACTACGGCCTCGTCCAGCGGCAGCATCGTCTGCAACAGTTTGAGTCCGCCTATGAGTCGCGCGCTGGCTTCGCCGCCTTCGAGCGCGGAGACGTGCGATGCCGTGCGGCTGACGTTCCGCGTAAGGTTCAGATCAACGTTCCAGAGTTTTCTGAGTTGAACGGCCAAAAGTGAAGCGGCAACCGCCAGCGCCATC
This sequence comes from Pyrinomonadaceae bacterium, assembly GCA_035316225.1. Lineage (GTDB taxonomy): Bacteria > Acidobacteriota > Blastocatellia > Pyrinomonadales > Pyrinomonadaceae > 3-1-20CM-3-53-8. The sequence continues at coordinate 918 of DATHJK010000125.1, read as the reverse complement.
GGCGCGAACGCAATATCAATCTGCCGGAAGCGCGAGACTATGAGCGAGAGCGCGCAGCACAGTATGAACCCGCCGCCCAGTAGCGGCAGCCCGCGCCGCGCGCCCACTCGCTCGACTATAAATCCAGCGCCTAAGCCAGCGCCGACTATAAGGAGCGCGCCGAGCCAGGACTGCGGCACCAGCGTTTCATTAGGCTCGGAGAGAACAAATGCAGCCTGAAGCGCGGCGAGCAATCCGGCGCTCCACGCAGCCCAGACCACGAGCGAGGCGCAGAACGCCAGACCCAGAGAGGACGATAATGAGCGGAAATATGAACTGAAATTTTTCAAAGCTGGAAGATAAAGAGAGATTTTTCGGAAATTCTACTGAGGGTTAAGTTGAACGCGCTCAGGTGGTAACGCCCCGTGCGCGCGTTGGGCACAAATAATATACAACAAAAGGGCTGGCTTTGATAGGAAATTTCGCCGCAGGGCTATCTACGCCCCTCGCCTTTCAGACGTGCATGGTCTTGCCCTGCAAATTTCGGCAGCGATTCTACGAGATGATCCAGGCTGAGCCAGATGCTCCAACTGTGATGATAGAAGGCTATGGGGAAGACTACGGCCAGCGCGAGTAGAATCGTGATGATCGTATCGTAGTGAGAGCTAATGAGCGGAAGGCTTGCCAGGTAAGAGACCAGAATCACCAACTCGGTTGTGACAACGTTTACCGCTATTGCTCCAACGAAAAAGCCTTCCTCGCGCTTGAAGAGTGCATCGCACGAAGGGCAGTAGAGTCTAATGTGGAAAGGACTCTGGACGATTGAAGCGCGCCCGCAGACGGGGCAGCGCAAGCGGGCGCAGCGCTCGATGATGCTGGTAAGTGAGCGACCCTTTTTCACATCTTCTATACTACACGCCGCAGTCTCACTCAGGTAAA
>DATHJK010000124.1:0-3787 GCA_035316225.1 Pyrinomonadaceae bacterium | reverse complement strand
GAAGCCATCGAAGCGCACGATCACGACCAGCTAAAGCTCATACGCCACAACATACATCACCTGAAACGGCAGATTCACAAAGCAACCGTCTGAAAAGCAGTTTTAAGCTTACAGTTTTTAGTTTTCAGCCTGGACTAGCTTCTTAAAACTGAAAACTAAAAACTGTAAACTGCCTTTCACGCTCTTCTAAGTATCTTCGCAGCAATCCAGCCTAATAATATCAGGCCCGCCAGAACAGCCCAGTTGTAACGGTCGCCGTAGGTTGCAGCCGGAAAATGATTGCTTATCATTGTAAAGACCAGCGGCACAACCATGAATGTGTTGTGTTTTGAGCGCAGCTTGGCGCGTGCGCCCAACGCTTCATCGAATGCACGACCCTCGCTCGTAGCAGCGATCATCTTCCTCTGCGCTGGCAGAATTCGCATCCACACGTTCGCGGCCATAATCGTTCCGAAGATCGCTCCAACGTGAATGTACATCGCTCGACCGCTCAGCACACGCGACAGGCCGTATGCGACGCCCACTATCAGAGCATAGGCTATGACGGCAAAGAGCACCTGATTTTTCACCAGCGGCGATTGTGCCAGCAGGTCGTAGACAATCCATGAGACTATAATTACTCCGACGCCGATTGCCGTCGCCGTTCCAACGCTTATGTCCATCACGTCCCTGTCAACCAGCACGCCGCCCATGTAATAGACCAGCGTGAGCAGCACAGCCCCGCTCAGCCACGTCAGAGCCGCCTCCCATTTGAACCAGTGCAGTTCGTGCGCCCCCGGTCGCTTCTGTTTCTCTACAACGTAAAAGCCTCCGCTATGCACCATCCAGACTTCCGCCTCTTCTTCGCCCTTCCGTTCGGCTTCGGTAAAGCGACCGTCTAGCCAGGTGAAGAAATAGGTTGTGCCTATCCAGAGTATTCCCGCGAAGACGTGAAACCAGCGAGTGAACAGGTTGAGCCATTCGCTCAAGGTAGGGTCAATCGTCATACTGAGTTTAGCTCCCGCGATATGTGGAGTAGCCGAAAGGGCTGAGCAGAAGTGGAATGTGATAATGCTGCGCCGCATCCTCGATCTTGAAAGCCACGCTCACCTGCGGATAAAAGCATTTTATGCCGAGCGCAGAAAAATATGCTCCGACATCGAAGATGAGACGGTAAATTCCTACATCCAGATTCGTGCCCGGCAGAATAAAAACTTTGACGCGCCCGTCTTCATCCGTCCAGGCCTCGCTCAACGCTCGCCAACTCCCGTCGGCATTATTTTGCATCTCAAGACTGACCTGCACACTGCTGGCAGGTCTGCCGCGCGAAATATCCAGAATGTGCGTTGTTATAGTGCTCATCGTAGTAGCAGTCTGGAGTCCGGAGTCAAAAACAGTGGAGTCCAGACTCCAGACTCTAGGTTCCAGACTCTAACCTTGTTAGAAGTTTTTTCAGCCTAAGTTGTGTAATCTTGCGCTGCTCCTCCGCTGCTATGCGAATCTCTGTTTGCGGGTCGTTACGCAAACGCCCGTTCAGAATTTCCAGCATCTCTTCGGTTGTCTTTCCGGTCGCGCATACAATGTAGATGTAGCCGAACTTGCGCTCGTAAGCGCGATTTGCTTCCGAAAGATCGGATAAAGCCTCACTAGAAGAATCGCGCGTACCTGCTTGCTCCTCAGACGACCAGCGCGCGGCCTCAGCCGCCTGTTCGCGCTCTGCTTTGCGCTCGCCTATCTTAGGGTGTCGGCTGAAAGCTTCCAGCCAGTCGGCTTCGTTCAATCCCCACCAGATGCTATCAGCGCTCAACAATAATTCGTGAGCATCATCAAAGGGGCGAGCGCCCACCATCCTTTGCGCCCATTTCGACGAGCCGCAGCATTTCATAAACTCATTCTCGGCTTCATCGCGCGCAAGCCCATTCAATTGATCCAGCTTTTCGTTCAAGTTATTTGACTCGACTGGCAAATCCTATACTTCCTGATTATTCGATATTGCCATAAACGCGCAGGCGACTGACGCCGCCGTCCGGGTAGATTTTGAATCGAACGTGCGTCACAGCGCCCGCACGCCTTATCTCGTCTTCATAAAAGTGGCGCGTGTGCGCTTGCAGTTTCACGCGCGGCAGAATCTCGCGCCAGTCAGCACTCGTATGGCTATCTCCCGACTTACCGCTAAAATCGCAAACTTCCAGCGAGCAAGCATCAGGATAATTTCCTTTGAAATGGGCTGTATCAACTTCAACGCGATTTACTTCGCCTCGCCGCCCCAACTGAATAACGACCCAATCGTATCCAGGCCCACGGCGTCGTTTGGTCTCCCAGCCGTCGCTCATGTCTTGCGCGCGACCGGGCATGATAAGGTTGTGGCGGTGGCCGAAGAACATGTCGCTACAATCAATGACGCGCCCGCCGTTCTCTACAGCCGCTAGATCAACTTCTCCTCCGCGTCGTTTAATAGATTCCCAGTCAGGCAGGATTTCGCCGTAAACTCTGAGGCGCGCCACTCCCCCATCCGGGAAGATTTTGAAACGAAGATGAGTAAAGCGCTCGTCCGACTTTACTGCAAAAAGGTTTTGCGAATCTCCCTGAAGTTTTGATTCAGACAGAACCTCTTCCCACCCGACATTATCTCCTATTAATTCTTCTATGCTCGGCTGGCCTTTCAGGTCGCAGGCTTCGAGCGAGCAGCTTTCCGGGTAATTCCCTCTGAAAAAGCTGGTGTCCACCAGCACGCCTCTTATGATTCCTGCCTGACCCAGCCGCACCACGCACCAGTCATAACCCGGCGTGCGCCGCCTGCGCGACTCCCAGCCGTCCATCCATTTGCCACGATCTGTATACTTGCCTTCGATGAAAATGGGCGCAGAGGGTTTCAGCAAATTCTCCTTCTCCGCGAAAAATTCATCATTGGCATAGACCACAGCGCCGCCAAGACGCTCGGATGCCAGATCAACAAGCTCAGTGAATTCCATTTGCACTAAAAATCTCCACGAAGAATTCTGACGCCCGATGCTTCCAGCGCGAACTCGCCGCGCTCGAAAATCTTCTGCCCTCGCAGGAATGTCGCTTCGACCTTCCCACGCAAACTTTTTCCAGCATAAGGCGTCAGCTTATGCCTGTGATGAAGCATGTGTGGTTCTACTTTGAACTCCTCATCAGGATTCCAGACAACAAAATCAGCGTCGAAGCCTTCCGCTATTCGTCCCTTTCTCCCATCAAGGCGGACGAGCCGCGCAGGCGCATGGGCCAACAGCCTGACCAGATCGTTTATAGAGAAATCGCGCTCGCGCATGAGCGTCCACATCACTGGCAGGCGCAATTGGAGCGACGAAATCCCGCCCCACGCCTGGAGGAAATCGCCGGTCTCGCGCAGCTTCATCTCGGGCAGGCAAGGGCTGTGATCCGAAACCACCATGTCAATCAAGCCTTCACGAAGCGCACTCCAGAGCTTTTCGGAATTCTCACGCTCTCGAACCGGCGGGCAACACTTGAACTCCGTAGCCCCGTCCGGAACGTCTTCCGCCGCGAACGCAAGATAGTGCGGGCACGTCTCAACCGTTACAGGCACTCCGGCATCCTTCGCTTCGCGCAAAACGGGCAATGAATCAGAAGAAGAGTGATGAACTATGTGAACGCGCGCCGCCGTCTCGCGGCTCAATCGAATCACTAAAGCGACCGCCTCATCTTCAGCCTTGCGAGGGCGCGATTGTAAGAACGTAGAGTAAAGGCGCGGGTCAAAATTCTCATTCACTTGTTTCGCAAGTGAGCGCTCGATTGGCCCGGGCACTTCCGCATGAACTATTAGCAC
>DATHJK010000123.1:0-19798 GCA_035316225.1 Pyrinomonadaceae bacterium | reverse complement strand
CACTCCCGGCACTCGCCGTCCCGGCACAGCGCCATCGCTGAGCGTGCTGACCCGGCTCCAAACGCTCTTCAACGTAATTCAGGAAGTTGACGCCGCGCCCACGCCATCTGTCACCGCCGCCGTCGCAGATGTCTTGCGCGACTCACAAACCTTGATCGAACGCTGGCGCACCATTCAATCTCAAGACATCCCCGCGCTCAACCGAATGCTTCAAGACGCAGGGCTACCGCAAGTCGAGGCGAACTGAGCGTAGACAAGAACGGAAATGTGTAGGAAGGTGGGTTTAACCGGTCAAGCGACGATTCAATCCTTTGCGAGCTTTATCCTTTTCTTTGCGCCGTAGAGCGTGAACCTTCAATTATCTTAAAACTGAAGATAGTTTCAGGTTCACGCTCTACGGCGCAAAGAGATAGATTAAGGTCTTGGGCGTTGCTCGCCGGGAACGTTTTCGGGTCTGATGGGAACTTCGCGTTCGGGCGCGACTTCGTATTGAGGCTTGGGCACGCCCATGAGCCAGTGGTCGAACCAGCCTACGATGTGTTGCAAGCGTTCGATGCGATGCCAGGGTTGGCCGGAGCGTGATAGCTCGTGCGATTCGCCCGGAAAGCGAATCATCACGGTAGGTATCTTCAGGTATTTCAGGGCGCGGAACATCTCTTCGCCGCCTGCGCCCGTGGGCGTGCGCCAGTCCGCTTCGCCCAGTATAAGCATGAGCGGCGTCTTCACGTTCTTGATGTAAGTGATGGGCGAGCGCGCACGGTAATCTTCGGGGTCTTCAAACGGAGGCGAGCGGAACCACGACGGTTGAAAGAGCGTGAAGTCTGCGGAGTACCACCACGCTGCCCAGTCGGCTATGTCGCGTTGCGAGACTGCGGCGGCGAAGCGTGTAGTGTGGCCGATTGTCCAGTTGGTCAATAGACCTCCGCCGCTTCCGCCCGTCACGCCGAGTTTGTGCTCGTCTATGTAACCGCGATGAATCACTTCGTCCACGCCCGCCATCAAATCCTGATAGTCATCGCCGGGATAGTGGTACTGTATGATGTTGCCGAACTCCTGCCCGTAGCTCGTAGAGCCGCGCGGGTTCGGGTAGAGAACGACGTAACCTTTCGCCGCCATCCACTGAAACTCGTGATCGAAGATGAAGCCGTATGCGCTGTGCGGGCCGCCGTGAATGTCCAGGATGAGCGGGTATTTTTTGTTCGGGTCGAAGTCCGGCGGTTTCTGTATCCACGCCTGTATGCGGCGTCCGTCGAAGCTCTTGTACCAAATTTCCTCCGGCTCCGTAAGATTTAGATGAGAGAACATCTCGTCGTTCATGTGCGTCAACTGTCTGGGTTCAGCCGCGCGCTGATCCAGCGAGAATAGATCGTTGAGGCGCGTTGGAGTCGAGCGCGTGAAGATGAGTTTAGATGCGCCGGGCACAGAGCGATAACTGATGATGGCTTGATTGCCGCGAGTCACATCCGATTCATTGCCGCTCGTAGCATCGAAGAGTCCAAGATTGGTTTTCCCCTCCTTAGCATACCCTACGACGATGCCGCGCCCGTCCGCAGTCCAGATCGGCCTGTTGCTGCCCAGTGCGCGGGGCGGGGCGTTATCACCGCCCACACCTGAGCCAACGTCGTAGTCGAACGCGGTCGTCAGATTGCGCGGGCGCGCGTTAGGCGCTATGTCCAGCACCCACAGGTCCGGCTCCGTGTAGGAGTTTACGGGCTGAGTCACTTCAGCTACGAAAGCTAGGCGTCGTCCGTCCGGGCTTAACGAAAAATTGCCTGCGTCCATGTCGAACGTAGTGAGATGTACGGGTTGGCCTCCTGCCGCAGGTATCGAGTAGATGTCCGTCTTCGGCAGTTCGTAATAAGGCTCGTCAATGTGTGTGGAGGTGAAATAAATCTGCGAGCCGTCGCGCGACCACAGGAAGTTATCTTCGTCGAAACGGCCAGAGGTCATCTGCTTCGGCGTGACTCGCTCGTCCGCAGTGCGCGGAGCTTGAACCGTCCAGATGTGCTGCGGGTGGTTGGGGTCTAAATATCCCGCGCCGTTGAAGCGATAGATGGCGCGCGTGATTACGCGCACATCGCTCTGGCGTTCGGGCGACGGCTGTGCGCTCGGTTGAGGCGACGCCGTGGGCTGCTCAGACGGTGAAGGGGACGGGGATGTAGAAGCCGCTGGCTGTCCTGTGCGCGTCGCTTGATTCTCGCGCCGCTGCCTTGCCAGATCATCGGGGTTAGTGTCGCTAACGAAAGCTAAGCTTCTACCGTCGGGCGACCAGACGGGCTGACCCGCGCCCTTGGGCAGTTCTGTAATCTGGAACGAATCGCCGCCCGCCATGCTGAGCAAAAATATTTGCGCCTGATCAGGGTTGCCGTCGCGCTCTGTGACGCGCACGAATGCCAGATACTTGCCATCGGGCGACCATACGGGCTGCGAGTCGCGTAGCCCGCCGGTCAGACGATGAGGCTCCTCATTGCCAGCGGTCGAGATAGACCAGATTGAAGTATCGTAGCCGTTACGCTTCGCATTCACGGTCACCTTGACGAAGGCCACGCGCGAGCCGTCGGGCGAAACCTGCGGATCGCCTATCCAGACGAAGTTGAAAAGGTCTTGCTCTGTAATTCGTCGCGTCTGCGCCGAAGCCGGAGAGACTATAGATGCAGTGATGAGTAGAAGGCAGATGAGAAAAGCTCGCATGTAGACTCCTTTTCGGAAAAGAGATTTTACTATTGCCGCGTTCATCATTCGATTGATGCCGCACCAGAAGCTCGGTCTTGTAAACAGGGAACAGCGGGAAAATAGTTACGACCGCATAATAATCGAACTTCATTCCGTTTGTCTTTATTCTTTTCTGCCGGTTCAGTGCCCCGGAGAGCGATTCTTAACATAAGGGTTGGGCTGCTGCAATGGCCTGAGAAGGCCACGTAGAAATAATCCGCTTGACAACTGTAGAAATAAGAATAAAATACGAGCGTTCGTTTTCCTAGGGAGTTTATGCCCAAACTCAGCCGCGAGGTCATTGAAGAGAAGAAGGGTCGCATTGAAGAAGCGGCCAGGCAGCTTTTCATAAAGCAGGGCTTTCACGCCACCTCCATGCGCGACATAGCGGCGCGCACGGGCACCTCGCTCGGCAACCTGTACAACTACTACCGAACGAAAGAGGAAATCCTAGAATCGATCATCCGAAAATATCAGAAGGTGATTGACGCGCGCTTGCGCGCCATCTTCGACGAGATAGAGGAGCCTTTTCAGCCGGAAAGCCTTGCCAGATTCGGCAAACTGGTCAAGAAGATGGTCAACGACCATCACGATTTCTGGCTGCTGATGTACATAGACGTTCTTGAGTTCGAGAATCGCCACTTCCGAAAGATGTTCGACGGACTTTCCCGTAACCTGCGACGGCGGTTCCGCCCGTATTTCACAGAACTGGAAAGAAGCGGCGCGCTCTACCCCGGCATTGATCCTGCGGTCGGGTTCACAGCCGCTTATATGCAGTTCTTCAACTATTTTCTGGTGGAGAAACTTTTCGGCGGCAACCGCCACTTCGGCATAGGCGACGAACAGGTGATTATAAAGCTCACGGAGATTTTCTGCCGGGGCATCATACGCCCTGAAAAGCTGAAACGCCTTCAGAGGCGCGGCACGAAACCCGGGCGGCAAAGGGCCGGGGCGTCCGGCAAGTAGATCCTTTCAACAAGAGCGCCAGCGAGTTGGCGCTCCTTTCATTCACGGAAAATAAAAACGTACGTTCGTTTTTATCTGAATCACCCTAATTGATAATAACTGAAGCTTCGGCGCTACAGGAGGTCTTGATTATGTTTCGTGTTAAATGGTTCTTGATGCTGATGCTGGTCGGCGTGATGTTTTCCAGCGCGGCGAGCGCGTTCGCTCAGAGCGCGACCGGGCAATTGAGCGGCACCGTGGTTGACCCGAACGGCGCGCGCGTGCCCGGCGCAGCCGTCCGCATTATCAACCGCGACACTGCCCTTGAACGGCAGGTGACTACGGACGAGAACGGGGATTTCGCAGTTCAGCTATTGCCTCCGGGCAAATACAGGGCTGAGATTTCGGCGCAGGGCTTCGGGAATGCAGTTGTCGAGGAGATAAACGTCAACGTCGCGCAGACTGCAACGGTTGACGTGAAACTCGAAGCCGGGACTGTGCAGGGCGGAACCGTCACGGTCACAGCCGAGCAGTCGCTCGTGCAGGGAGAAAGCTCGCAGGTCGGTCGCGTGATTGAAGAGACGCAGATAAGACAGTTGCCTCTGCCTACGCGCAACTTCCAGCAACTGCTGACGCTCTCGCCCGGAACGAGCGCGAGCGTCTCCAATAACACGGAGCTTGGACGTGGCGACACGACCATCACCGTCAACGGCCAGCGCACCACAAGCAATAACGTTCGCATCAACGGAATTGACGCAAACTCCATAGGCACGAACTCCACGCCGAACATAGCTGTGCCCGCAACCGACAGCATTCAGGAGTTCATAGTTCAGACCAGTCTCTACGACGCATCGCAGGGGCGCAACGCAGGCGGCAACGTCGAGGCGATAACCAAATCAGGCTCGAACGATTTTCACGGGAACCTGTATGAATTCTTCCGCAACCGCTCGTTGAACTCGAACGACTTCTTCCTGAAAGCCGCAGGACAGCCCAAGCCTGTGCTCTCGCGCAACCAGTTCGGCGGCACAATCGGCGGCCCGATAATCAGGAACAAGCTTTTCTTCTTCACCTCTTATCAGGGAACCAGAGAGAGAAACGGCGCTTCGCTCATCAACAGTCTGATGTCGCCTGTGCTGCCAACATTTCTGACCGATAACAATCGCACGGCTGCCGGAATAGTCGCGGCCTTCAACGCATACAACGCTTCGTTGCCGGTAGCGCAGCAACAAGCCGCATTGACTGCGGCGCAGATTAACCCCGTCTCGCTCGCTCTGCTTCAGACCAGGCTTCCCAACGGGCAGTTCGCAATTCCGAGTCCGACGACCAGCACAGGATTGACGCCCATCTCCGGCCTCTCAACTTTCCGAGAGAACCAGTTCAACGGCAATGTGGACATCAAACTGAGCGACGTGCATTCGTTCGCAGTTAAAGCTTTCTATGCGTCGAACCCCACGCATCAGGCGAACTACAATTTCGCAGGACTGGGCAACGGGTCGCAACAGCTTCCGGGCTTCGGCGGCGATCTGGACATCATTCAGACTCTTACTTCCCTGACGGACACCTACGTCTTCAGTCCAAACATAGTGAACCAGGCGCGCATAGGTTTCAGCCGTCTGCGCGTGACCTCCGTGCCCGAAGAACCTTTCACGGCGCAGAGCGTTGGAATAACGAATCCGCTCGGCGCAAGTTTTCCGGGTGTGCCGACGGTAACTGTGGCGGGTCTGTTCACGCTTGGCTCCTCCACGTTCGCAGATCAATCTTCGCGCATCAATGCTTGGAGCGCGAACGATACGCTCTCTTACGTTGCGGGCGCGCATCGCCTGCGCTTCGGCGGCGAGTTCCGCTACTCGCAGGTCAACTTCTACTTCAATGCTTTCTCTCGCGGCTTCGTTCAGTTCTCGCCGACTTCTGCGAATCCTTTCTCATCGTTCGCAACTTTTCTGACGGGCGGCAGCGCTGCTTCATTGACCAGCGCGATTTCCATCATCGGCTCGGGCGTTTTTGATCGCGCGCTTCGCACCGATGACCTGAGCGCGTTCGCGCAGGACGATTGGAAAGTAAGTCAGAAGCTTACGCTCAACCTGGGCTTGCGCTACGACTTTTACGGATTGCCACACGACGCGCGCGGTCGCCTGGTAAACTTCCTGCCCGATCAGTTCAGAGCAGGCACTATGGCTGCGCCCGCAGGGCCGCCGAATGGATTTGTGCAGGCGGGGAATGCTACGAATCCTATCCTGGGCGTGCCGCTCGTCGCTGACACGCTCGTGCCGAACGACATGAACAACTTCGCGCCGCGCGTTGGCTTTGCCTATTCGCTTTCGGACGCGCGTCGCATAGTGCTTCGCGGCGGCTACGGCATCTACTACGACCGTCTCTCAACGCGCTACGCGAACACGCAACTTCTTGACTTCCCCTATCTGGCTCTTGCGGTCGGGCTTGTTAATCCGCTTCCCGTTGCGGGACTGCGAACCTTCTCGAGTCCTTTCATACCTGTTCCGCAGCCGACTTCGTTCCCTGTTGTCCCGACCGTTCCATCGCCGCTTTCACCTCTCGCGCCATTCGTAGGCGTGCCGATTAGCGGCATCTACGTTGACCCCAACATACGCACGCCCTACATACAGCAGTACAACACGAACGTGCAGTGGGAGTTTGCGAACAACTATTTGCTTGAGGTTGGATACGTAGGCTCGAAGGGCACGAAGCTCTTGCAGGTGATTACGCTCAACCAGCCGGTTTACAACGCTGCAACCAACTCGTTCACAGCCCCGTTCGGCGCAGTGCTCTCTACACAGAAGAACACTGCGGGCGGCATTCAGCAGGTTCAGTCAACTTCGCTCTCCCATTACAACTCGCTTCAGGTCAGCGTGACGAAGCGTTTCAGCCAGGGGCTTCAATTCCTTGCCGCCTACACCTTTGGCAGGTCAACCGACTACTATTCGGGCGCAGCAATCAACGAACTCGCAGCCGTTGCGGGCGATCAGTTCAACTGGCGCACCAATCTTGGCCCATCGGATTACGACCGCAAGCACCGCTTCGTTTACAGCTTCGTCTATGATTTGCCGAAGGTAGGTTCTGACTCGGAGGTCGCGCGCGCGCTTTTCAATAACTGGGAGATAGCAGGCATATTGACTCTTCAATCCGGCCTGCCTTTCTCGATTATTGACAACCCGAACAACAACATCATACAGCGCGCCAACTTCAACACGGCCTTCTCAGTCTCCGTCTTAACCAGCGGCAGCACGACCAGCCGCCTGAATCAATACTTCAACACGGGCGCGTTCGTCACATCGCGCCCCATCCTGAGCGGCGCAGCCGTGGGCACTGCCAGCAATCCTACATTCGACCCCGCTAACCCGTTCGGCAACACCCCTCGCAACTTCCTGCGCGGGCCTGGGCAGAAGAACGTGGACTTTTCAATCATCAAGTTCATCCCGTTTAGCGAAAGGTTGCGCGGCGAGTTTCGCACGGAGTTCTTCAACATATTCAACTGGACGAACTTTGCGAACCCCGGCACGAACATCGCAAACACGGCCACATTCGGACGCATCACGCAAACGACCACGGGGCCGCGTGTGATTCAGTTCGCATTCAAGCTTAACTTTTAAAAGGAAGTGATAAGTGATGAGTGATAAGTGATAAGAGAAAGCAGGTTCTTTCTTATCACTCATCACTTATCACTTATCACTAAATTCATATGCCAAAGATTCAGGCGGGAGATGTTGAGCTTTACTACGAGGACGAGGGCGAAGGCGAGCCGCTCGTCCTCATTCCGGGCTTCAGTAACGGTCTATGGATTTGGCTCAAACAGATTCCGGCACTCTCTCAAAAATTTCGCACCATTGCTTTCGACCCGCGCGGCATCGCGCGCTCCGTAGCGCCCGACCGGCCCATCTCAACTAGATTGATTGCGGACGACGTGGCCGCGTTGCTCGGTGCGCTAAAAGTGGAACGCGCGCACATACTGGGCGCATCCTTCGGCGGGTTCGTCGCGCAGGAATTCGCTCTTGGCTACCCGCAGATGACGCATAGCTTGATACTCTGCTGCACCAGTTTCGGCGGCCCGAATCATGTCCCGCCGCCCGTCACTACGCTCGAGGCAATCGCCTCGACCAAAGGACTCAACACGGAGGAGCGCGTCAGAGAAAATCTGCTGCTGGCTTTTTCCAGGAACTATATGGAAGAGAACAGAGGCGAGGTGGAGCATATCATCGCTTTGCGCGCGGCCAATCACGTGCCGGAATACGCCTACATGCGCCAACTACAAGCTGCGGTTGCTTTCAACGCTGAAGAGAGGGTTAAAGAGATTGATGCGCCCACGCTCGTCATCACAGGCGATGAAGACATCATCGTGCCTTCAGAAAACTCCCGCAATCTGGCCGCCGGAATTCCGAACGCAAAACTCGTCGTCATCAACGGAGGCAGCCACACATTTTTCATAGAACGCGCCGAAGAGTTCAATCGCGCCGTAATAGAGTTCTTAAAGGCAGTGATAAGTGATGAGTGATAAGTGATAAGAAAGAACCGAAAGCCTTTCTCTTATTACTTATCACTTATCACTTATCACTCATCACTTATGAGATACGCACGGATAATGGGCACGGGGTCATACGTGCCGGAAAAAATTCTGACGAACGACGATCTGAGCCGTATGTTGGGCGAGGACGTTAACGAGTTTGTTTCTCAAGTTCTTGGAATAGAGGAGCGGCACGTCTGCGCAGATGATGAGAGCACTGCTGACCTGGCAACGGAAGCGGCGCGCGAGGCTCTGGAATCTGCGGGCGTCGGCGCTGAAGATTTGAATCTGATTGTTCTCGCCACGGACACGCCGGAATACATTTCACCGGCGACTTCCGTCGTAGTCCAGTACAGGCTCGGCGCGAAAAACGCGGGCACGTTCGATGTCAATTGCGCGTGCGCAGGCTTTGTGACGGCGCTCGACGCGGCCTCGAAATATATAATCGCCGACTCTTCTTACAGAAACGTGCTCGTCATAGGCGCTTACGCTATGAGCGGGTACGTTGACTGGACCGAGAAGAAGACCGCTACGATTTTCGCGGACGGCGCGGGCGCTCTTGTCTTGCAGGCTTCAGAAGATGGACCTGGATTTCTCGCCTCGAAACTCGTTGCCGAAGGAAGCTTCCACGATCACATGGGAATCTACGCTGGTGGAACGCACATGCCCATCACCGAAGAGGTGCTGCGCGAGGGCTTGTGGACGAAAGTGCGCTTTGCGAAGAAGTTCCCGCCGGAAGTAAACAACGAAGGTTGGCCCGCAATCGTGCGCGACGTTCTGGAAAAATGCGATCTAGCGATTGACGACGTAGCTCTATTCCTTTTCACGCAGGTCAACCTGAGTACAATCAGCGAAGTGATGAAGAAAATGAATCTTCCTATGGAGCGTACGCACACCGTCATGCGTAAGTGGGGCTACACAGGCTCAGCCTGCATCCCAATGGTTCTGGACGACGCCGTGCGAGAAGGCAAGCTCAAGCGTGGCGATGCGGTCGTCATGTGCGCCTCCGGCGGCGGCCTCAACATGGCCTGCGTTGCGTTCCGATGGACAAAGCAGTGATGAGAATCATTTTTAATTTTTAGTTCTATTACCGTTTGCACCTGTATTGATACTGAAACCAGTTTCTGAGAACTGAAAAGTAGGAACTAAAAAACTAAAAATTAAAAAATGATTCTTGCTCGTCGCTTGCTACTGTTTTTATGAAGTACCCGAACATCTATTGGCTCTTTCGTGACCGCGTGGAGCATTACAGCAAACGCGATGGCGAAGATCATGGCGGCGATGTCTTCTATTTTCGTCAGGAAGGGCAGTGGCAGGGAGTCTCGTGGAATCGCTTTGACACTGAAGCTCACGAATTCGGCTACGCTCTGCTTGCTTCCGGGTTGACGAAAGGCGCTTCGGTCTGCGTCCTGATGGGGAATGTCCCCGAATGGCCTATTAGCGACATAGGGACGATAAGCGCGGGCGGTGTCGGCGTCGGCCTTTATCCGACAAGCTCTGTGGAGCAGTGCGATTACATCATCAATCATTCCGACGCAGAGTTCGTGCTGGTAGATACAAAATATCAACTTGATAAGATTCTGAGCATTCGTGAGAAACTTCCGAAGGTTAAAGCCGTCATCGCGCTTGATGAGAAAGCGGCACGTTCTGCTCAAGGAGTTTTGAGCTATAAAGAGTTCCTGCGCATCGGTCGTGATAACCGAAGAGCGTTATCTTCTCTTCTTAAAGAGCGAGCCGAAGGTGCGCGAGCCGATGACACTGCGATTATGGTCTACACCTCCGGCACTACGGGACAGCCGAAGGGCGCGTGCCTCAGCCATCGCTACATCATCAATAGCGTCGAATCGCTGCGCCAGACTATCCCTGTTTACGACACGGACGTTTCCTTCTCTTACCTTCCTTACTGCCACGTCGCCGAGCGCATCTCAGGTCTATACAATCGTCTGTACGCGGGCGCATCCGCATACTTCGTTGACGATCTGACGAAGCTATGGAATTACATGCTGGACGTTAAGCCTACTGTCTTTGCCAGCCTGCCGCGCTTCTTTGAAAAAATCCACGCGCGCGTCGTGGCAGACCTTGAAAAAGTTTCCCATGAAGAGCAGCAGCGCTTTCATGAAGCGCTCACGCTTGGTAGAAAGCTGAGCAGGCTCAGGCAGGCGCGAGCGGCTATTCCTGTGAAATTGCAGAAGGAGTATGACGAAACAGCTTTTCCCATCTTGAGCAGAGTTAATGATTACTTCGGCGGGCGCATGCGTCTCGCAACTTCGGGCGGCGCGCCTCTGCCGCTTGAGATAGCCGAGTTCTTCGATGCCTGTGCCATTCCTATCCTGCAAGCCTACGGTCTGACGGAAAACATCTGCGTCGCTTTCAATCGCCCGGAGAACTATAAGTTCGGGACGGTTGGCCCACCCATGCCCGGATGTGAAGTTAAGCTCGAAGCCGACGGCGAAATCCTTGTGCGAAGCGAGATGATGTTCAGCGGCTATTACAAGGAGCCTGAAAGAACGGCTGAAGTGATGCGAGATGGCTGGCTACTGACGGGCGATCTGGGCGAGATGGACGCTGACGGATTTCTGAAAATCACTGGGCGAAAGAAAGAGCTAATCATACTGTCTACAGGAAAGAACATTGCGCCCGCTCTAATAGAAAATCTTCTAAAGGAACATCATCTCATCAGCCACGCGCTGGTTTACGGCGAAGGCAAGAGCTATCTGGTCGCGTTGTTTACGCTCAATAAAGTGGAGGCGGAAGAGTACGCACGCGCACGCGGGATTCAGTACGGCAACTACACCGAACTGGCTCGGAATAAAGAGATCATCTCTCTCGTCGAAGAGATAGTTGAGCGGGTCAACGCGCGTGTCTCTTCGAGCGAGGCCGTCAGGAAATTCGTCATCCTCGATCATGATTTGGAGATTGACAGGGACGAGGTGACGCCGACGATGAAGATAAAACGGAATGTCGTCACAAAGCGCTACGGCGATCTTCTGGGCAAGTTGTATTCGTGATGACGAATTAACCATTCATCCCCGCCATCTTTCTTTTCAGGAGGAGTGAAATGAATAGAGCCAAAAGCCGCGCCGCAACTGTATCTATATTTCCAGCCGCTCTGGTTGCGCTTCTTATCTTCTTCGGCGCAACCTCTGTCGCCGCGCAACAAGCGCCGAAGCCTGTTGACCATGAAGCGACCATCTACGGACAGAAGATTCATTACGTAGAAGCGGGCAGCGGGCCTGTCGTCATCTTGCTGCACGGGCTTGGCGGCAATACTACGAACTGGGCTTTGAACATAGCGCCGCTCGCGCAGAAGTTTCGTGTGATAGTGCCAGACCAGTTGGGCTTCGGCGCTTCGAGCCGCCCGTTCATAAATTATCGCGTGGGAACATATGTTGATTTCCTGGACGGCCTCTACAAAGAGCTAAGAATCGAGCGCGCTTCTCTTGTGGGCAACTCAATGGGCGGGTGGATTGCCGTCGCTTACGCGCTCGCGCATCCTGAAAAGGTCGAGCGCCTTGTGCTGATTGACGCAGCAGGGTATGCGCTGCCAGCAAATATAGACGCGAGCACGCTGAGCGCGCTGAACCCATCCACGCGCGAAGATATGAGAAAGCTGGCGTCGCTGGTCTTCTATAACAAACAGTTCACTACGGACGCGGCAGTTGATTTCATGCTGACGGAACGTATGACGGCTTCGGACGGCTACACTATTCAGAGTTTAATCGAATCAATTAAGCGGCATGAAGACCTGCTGGACAATCGGCTGGCGGCAATCAAGCAGCCCACGCTTATCATCTGGGGGCGCAGCGACGGCCTCTTGCCTCTGGCGGAATGGGGCGAGCGGTTTCATCGTGAGATTCAGGGGTCTCAACTGCTGGTCATAGAGCAGGCGGGCCACGTGCCGCAGGTCGAACAGGCAGTGCAGTTCAACGCGGCGGTGATTAAATTTCTGACCGCATCAACGAATTAAGAAGAGCTATTTCAACTTACAAGGCATTCAACCTCTTTGCGGCCTTTGCTCTTTTCTTTGCGCCTTTGCGAGAACCTGCAACTCTTGGCAATCTTGACCCTCATGTAAATTGCAGTTTCACGCAAAGGCGCAAAGAGAAAACTTAAGCTCGCTAAGGAGCTTTGAAATCCGGACTATTAAATTAAGAGGAAGAGAATTGATGAGTTTCCAAGTTGGCGACACGGCAGCCATATCGAAGACGATCATGGATGAAGATGTGCGGGCGTTTGCGGATTTAACGGGCGATTACAACCCCGTTCATCTGGATGAGGAGTTTGCCCGAAAGACCCGGTTCGGTCGGCGCATAGCTCACGGCATGCTGAGCGCTTCGTTGCTCTCGGCGGTGCTGGCAAATCAACTCCCCGGAAGAGGAACCGTATACCTGAGCCAGACTTTACAATTCGTCGCTCCCGTTTATTTGGGCGACACTGTGACGGCGCGCGTGACCGTCGTGAAAGTTAGAGAAGACAAACCCATCGTGACGCTTGCAACAGTCTGCTTAAATCAACGCGACGAACCACTAATCAAAGGCGAGGCGGTCGTGCTGGTCGAAGACGTTCAGCAATAAAGATTAGGAGAAACTGAAGCGCGCATGTCCGGTAAATCGCCTATCATTACAGATAGACAAGAGACTTCTTCAGATAGAGCGCCTGCGTATTCGTGGTATGCGCTCGTCGTCCTCACGCTGGTCTACCTGCTGAATTTCCTTGACCGCACGCTCATATACATTCTGTTTACGCCGATCAAAAACGAGATGGCGTTTACGGATTTGCAGCTTGCGCTGCTTGGCACTACAAGTTTCGTCATCTTCTACACGCTGCTTGGTATTCCGTTCGGGCGTCTTGCAGACCGCACTACGAGAAAATATTTGATAGCAGGCGGCCTTGCTGTCTGGAGCCTGTTTTCAGGTCTGACAGGATTTGCCAACAGCTTTCTGACTCTCTTCCTCTGTCGAGTGATGGTCGGAGTCGGCGAAGCTACTCTTGGCCCAGCAGCGCTCTCGCTCCTGAGCGACTACTTCCCGCCGCGCATGCGCGCAACCGTGCAGGCAATCTATTCATCTGGCATTGCAATCGGCGGCGGCGTGGCGTTTTTCCTTGGCGGATGGATTGGGCAACATTACGGGTGGCGCTGGGCTTTCTACCTGCTGGGCTTTCCGGGCTTGATTCTCACCGTCTTCATTCTCTTTCTGAGAGAGCAGCCGCGCGGGCGAACCGAAAAAGCCCAGGTTCGCTACACAGGCAAAGATTGGAAGATTCTTTTCCGGTCTGTTCCGTTGCGATACCTTTATCTGGGCTACGCGCTGTTCGGGCTGGCCTCGAACAATCTGGGAATCTGGGGGGCGTCGTTTTTCGTGCGCGTGCATCACATGAGCCTCGCGCAGATAGGTCTGCTTGCGGGAATTCTTTCCGTTGCGGCGGGCGTGCCGGGAACAATACTGGGCGGCTACGTCTCAGATCGTTTTCGCAACATGGGGCGCGGAGGCCGCATGCTCTTCACGTCTTGCGCGGCGCTCTTTTCCGTTCCACTCTGGTTTGCTCTCATCTTCAGCAACTCGGTCGCGCTGCTCCTTATAGTCAACTTCTTATTGCTTGGCCTTGCACTGATGTGGCTGGGGCCTGCCGCCGCAGACGTTCACGACATAGCAGGCCCGCACCTGCGCGGACTCGGCATAGGCATCTATTTCTTCACTGTGAATCTGGTGGCTTACGGCATAGGCTCGCCCCTCATAGGCAAGCTCAACGACTGGCTGGGCGTCGCCAACAATCCGGGCCAGATGCGCTATTCGCTTCTGATATGTCCTGCGGCCTGCGCTCTTGGCGCTCTGCTGCTCTGGCGTGGAAGCCGCGCTATGGGGAAGATAGGCGGGCAAGGGAGTTCGTCATAGCTTTGCCTATTTATTCAGAAAAGGGCGCATAGGTTGTCACTCTTATTCAATCATGCAAAGTTTATGCAGCCTTTCTTGAATAAATAGGCAAAGCCCGAGCGAGGCAATGTGTTATGGCGGAAAGAGAGAAAGAGAGTTCTCATCTGACGGCTGAAGAGCGAAGGTTGGAAGAGGCGCGCGGGCGCGCTGCGCACTGGAAGCGCTGGGGGCCTTACGTTGCCGAGCGCGCGTGGGGAACTGTGCGCGAGGACTACTCGGCTAATGGCAGGGCGTGGGATTACCTGCCGCACGACATGGCGCGTTCTAAGGCTTATCGCTGGAACGAAGATGGGCTTGCCGGAATCTGCGACCGCCACCAGATGATCTGCTTCGCTCTCAGCCTGTGGAACGGGCGCGACCCCATCTTGAAAGAGCGCATTTTCGGATTGACGGGAAGCGAGGGCAATCACGGCGAAGATGTCAAAGAATACTACTTCTATCTGGATTCCACGCCGACGCACTCTTTCATGAAGCTCCTTTATAAATATTCGCAGGACGCATTTCCTTACGAACAGCTTTTAGAAGAGAACCGCAGGCGCGACAAGCGGCAGCCGGAATACGAACTGATTGACACAGGCGTTTTTGATGACGACCGCTACTTTGATGTTGAGGTCGAATACGCTAAGGCCGATTCGGAAGACATTCTCATCAGCATTAATGTCACGAATCGCGCTTCCCATTCTGCCGGGATTCATCTTCTCCCGACCGTCTGGTTTCGCAACCGTTGGTCGTGGGGCCAAAACAACGATGCGAAGCCAATCGCGCGCAAAGGCGACGCGAGCAACGGCGCGGCTCTAATAGAGCTTGAGCATTTCTATTACGGCGCGCGGCGTCTCTACTGTGAAGGCTCGCCCGAACTGCTTTTCACCGAAAACGAGACGAACACTGTGAGACTTTACGGCGTAGAGAACGGCTCGCATTACGCCAAGGACGCTTTCAATGAATACGTCGTACACGGGCGCGAGAGTGCTGTGAATCCTGAACAGAAGGGGACGAAAGCTGCCGCGCATTACGCGCTGACAATCGAAGCGAACGAAACACGGACGATTCGACTCCGGTTCACGAATAGAGTTTTTGGCAGCGCGGAAACTTTCGGCAATGAGTTCGAGCAAATCCTGGAGGAGCGAAAGCGCGAGGCGGATGAGTTTTACTCGACAATCATTCCTGAAAATCTTTCTGAAGATGCGCGCAACGTCATGCGGCAATCGTTCGCGGGGCTGCTCTGGTCTAAACAGTATTATCACTATGTTGTGAAGCAATGGCTCGAAGGCGACCCCAATCAGCCCGCCCCGCCCGCCGAAAGAAAACACGGGCGCAACCACGAGTGGACGCACATTTACAACGCAGACGTTATCTCTATGCCGGACAAGTGGGAGTACCCCTGGTACGCCGCATGGGACTTAGCCTTTCACTGCATCCCGCTCGCGCTCGTTGATTCGGATTTTGCCAAAGAGCAGCTTCTGCTGATGCTGCGCGAATGGTACATGCACCCGAACGGACAACTTCCCGCTTACGAGTGGGCGTTCGGTGACGTGAATCCGCCTGTGCATGCGTGGGCGGCGTGGCGCGTTTACAGGATCGAGCAGAAGAGAAGGGGGAAAGGCGACCGCGAATTTTTAGCGAAAGTCTTCCACAAGCTTCTTCTGAATTTCACATGGTGGGTCAATCGCAAGGACGCAGAGGGGATGAACGTTTTTCAAGGCGGCTTCCTTGGCATGGACAACATCGGCATCTTCGACCGCAGCGCACAGCTTCCTACGGGCGGGTATATAGAGCAGTCGGACGGTACAAGCTGGATGGCTATGTACACGCTCAATCTTCTACAGATTGCTATGGAGCTTGCGCGCGAAGACCCGGCCTACGAAGATGTTGCAAGCAAGTTCTGGGAGCACTTCATATTCATAGCTCACGCCATGAACAACATAGGGCACGACGACATAGAGCTTTGGAATGAAGAGGACGGATTCTTCTACGACGTGCTTCATCTGCCGGACGGCAAGCACTTTCCGATGAAGGTTCGTTCGATGGTCGGACTTATTCCGCTCTTCGCAGTAGGCACGCTCGGCGGTGCTGCTCTGAATCGCCTGCCCGGATTCAAAAAAAGGCTCGATTGGTTTATGGATAACCGCCCAGACCTTACCGCGAACGTCGCGTGCATGCGTACGCCGGGTAAGGAAGAGCGCCTGCTGCTTTCTATAATGAACCCGGATCAATTGCGCAGAATGCTGCGCGTGATGCTGGACGAGAAGGAATTTCTTTCGCCTTACGGCATACGCTCCGTCTCGCGCGTCCATCTTGAAAATCCATACAAGCTCGCGGTCAACGCAACCGTGCATAGCGTTGATTACGAGCCTGCGGAATCCAGCACAGGACTTTTTGGGGGAAACTCAAACTGGCGCGGGCCAATCTGGTTTCCTGTGAATTATCTCATCATCGAATCGCTCCAAAAATTTCATCACTACCTGGGCGAAGACTTTCAGGTCGAATGCCCTACGGGTTCTGGTCGCATGATGACGCTGTGGGAAGTCGCGGGCGAGATTTCGCGCCGGCTGTCGCGCATCTTCCTGAAAGATGAGGATGGAAGAAGACCTGTCTTCGGCGCTACGGAAAAATTTCAGACAGACCCGCACTGGCGCGATCTTCTACTCTTCAACGAATACTTTCACGGCGACAATGGCGCAGGGCTTGGGGCGAATCACCAGACGGGCTGGACTGGATTGGTAGCAAAACTGCTGCAACAGAGCGGCGAATGAAATGTAGGCGTAAATGGTATGACTCTGCATCTTGTAAAAAGAGGAACTGAGCAATCATCAAACGGCGCGCCTTTGCGTGCAGGTAGAGTTGGCTGCGCCAGCGGGATGAAAGGCTTAAGCGATGGGTTAAGAAATTTGAATACTATTTTGAACCTATAAGCAATTATTCAACTCTTCGCGTCTTAGCGCCTTTGCGTGAAAACCTCTTCTCACGCCAAGACGCAATGATTTAAGGATTTCAAATCTGAAATCTCAAAATTGAAATCCTTAAATCATCCCCGTTGGACTCGAACTTTCATATGCCGTCCTATTCCCCGCACTTCGCATGCTGAGCTATTATCACGAAAGTCCCTGACGGGACTTTTCAATCTGCTTCTAATTCGCTTATCACTTATTAGAGAGGTATTTCAGTGGAGAAGTTTGAGACGACGGATAGAACAAGGCTCAGGCGGCTTCCCAAAAGAGGCTCGTTTGACCGCGAAGTTGTTTACGCGATTCTTGATGAAGGCTTCATCTGCCACGTGGGTTTTGCGGTCGAGGGCAAGCCTTATGTTATCCCCACAGGTTACGCGCGCACGGGCGACACGCTTCTCATTCACGGCTCGGCGGCGAGTCGCATGCTGCGAACCCTTCGCGGCGGCGTTGACGTTTGTGTGACGGTGACGCTGGTTGATGGATTAGTGCTTGCGCGCTCTGCCTTTCATCATTCTATGAATTACAGGTCTGTTGTGGTGTTCGGCAGGGCTGTAGCTGTAGAAGATGAAGAGCGGAAGATGGAGGCGCTGCTGGCTCTATCGGAGCACATCGTTCCCGGTCGCTGGGACGATGTGCGCGAGCCTGACAAGAGGGAGATGGATCAGACTCTTGTATTGTCTCTACCGCTTGAAGAGGTTTCGGCGAAAATCCGCACAGGCCCGCCGCTGGACGACGAAGAGGATTACGGTCTGCAAGTGTGGGCTGGCGTTGTCCCGCTCC
The DNA here is from genome assembly GCA_035316225.1 of Pyrinomonadaceae bacterium. GTDB lineage: Bacteria > Acidobacteriota > Blastocatellia > Pyrinomonadales > Pyrinomonadaceae > 3-1-20CM-3-53-8. The sequence goes on along the minus strand of DATHJK010000123.1, from coordinate 1,967 downwards.
GGTTGGAAGCTGGAGAACCTGTTGACGATCCGCGATTGAAACCCGGAACAGAAGTGCCCGCTTACGCGCGCGATTACAGAAGAACTGTGAAGCTGCCCCGTAATGATTAAAGCTTGTCCGGGATTTTTCTATTGCAGCTTGTTGGACTTCAGAGGAGCGATATTGACGACCCGTTTCGTCCCAACCTTAACCTTCTGCTCGTCATCATTACAGTTGCCGCATCCGACGGCGCATGAGGACGCCGCAGAATTTTTGTTCGCGCTAAACGAGCGAAGACGCTTGAGGCCGCGACGCCCGACGTAAAGGAGCGCCGCGATTATGATTAGTGCAACTGCGATTGTCTGCCAGTCGAGCATTTCAAAAATCGGGTAATGGCTCAGTTGAAAATTAAAGTTTAGGAGAACGTTTATCTTAATCCTCGCACAGAACGCGCTACTGAAAATTAACTGAAGCCGAGCAGCCGCCCGCCTTGATAAGTGATGAACGAGCCTATGTAGGCCAGCACCAGCATGTAGCTGACCATGAAGAGCGGCCATCGCCACGAGTTGGTTTCGCGCCTTACGATTGCGACCGTTGACATACACTGGCACGCAAGCACGAAGAAGACCATCATCGAGAGCGCAACGAGCGGCGTCCACGCCGGACTCCCATCTGGACGCTTCGCGTTTCGCACTGCATCAATCAGCGAAGGAGAGTTTTCGTCGCCGTCAGGCCCGACGTTGTAAACGATTGAGAGCGTTGAGACCAGAGTTTCGCGCGCGGCGAATGATGAGATTAGACCTATGCCCATCTTCCAATCGAAACCCAAAGGCGCAATCGCAGGCTCTATGAAACGTCCGAGTCTTCCCGCGAAACTGTTCTGAATCTGCTCGCTGGTTTCAGAAGCAGAAGCCTGTTCAGAGCTATCCGCTTGCCCGCTTCTTTCATTAGCTTGCGAGCCTGTATCGCTTGAACGCTGCGCAGCAACCTGTTGCTGGTTCGCGTTCTTCTTCGCATCGGTGCGCGGGAATGTCACGAGCGCCCAGAGCAGTATCGAGATTGCCAGAATAACGGTGCCCGCTCTCTTGACGAAAAGCCCCGCGCGCGTTCGCATGGTGTGCGCTATGTTGATAAGGTTGGGCACGCGGTAGGGCGGAAGCTCAAGTACAAGTGGCGGAGGCGGCGCTTTCAAGATAGTGTGTTTCAGAATCCACGCGACGACGATTGCCACGATGATTCCCAGCAAGTACATCGCCAGAATTATCAGCACGCCCATAGACAATATGCCGAAAACTTTTCTGCCTGAGAAGAAGGCCGCGATCATCAGGGTGTAGACCGGAAGGCGAGCCGAACAACTCATGAACGGCGCAATCATGATGGTCGCAAACCTGTCTTTAGGATTCTCAATCGTGCGCGTAGCCATGATGCCGGGGATGGCGCACGCGAAACTGGAAAGCAGCGGCATGAACGCTTTGCCGTGCAACCCGACTGCGCGCATCAGCCTGTCCATCAAGAACGCCGCGCGCGCCATGTAGCCGCTGTCTTCCAACAGAGAGATGAAGAAGAAGAGCAGAAGAATCTGCGGCAGGAAGACGAGCACGCCTCCTACGCCCGCGATAACGCCGTCAACCAGCAAGTCTGTCAACAAACCTGCTGGCAAAGCATTGCGCACCATGTCGCCTAATGAACCGAACCCTTTATCAATCAGGTTCATAGGCAGGTTGGCCCACGAGAATATCGTCTGGAAGACTAAGAGCATCACAACGGCCAGTATGAGCGGGCCGAAAAATCTGTGCGTCACCAGCGCGTCAATGCGATCCGTGATGCTGGTCTTCCCGTCTACGCAGTTTCTACAGACCGTTTCTGCGACCACGCTTTCAATCCAGTGATAGCGCGCCACCATCGGCTCCTGCCACCACTGCGGGTTAATCTGAGTGAGACGGCTTCGTACAAGTTTAATGGCTTCGCGCTTTTCAGCTTCGACAGGA
>DATHJK010000122.1:0-2760 GCA_035316225.1 Pyrinomonadaceae bacterium | reverse complement strand
ACGTGCGCGAAGGGATTGTTCTTCTACGACAGGTGCGAGCCAGCGACCAGAATAATTACGAAACGGCGTGGCGTCTTGCGAAATTCAACTATTATCTAGGCTCGCACACACAAGAGCAGAGCGAGCGAGACAGAGCGTTTCGTGAAGGTGTAGAGGCCGGGCGCGCCGCTGTGAAGTTGCAGGACGCGAAACCCGAAGGTCACTTCTGGCTTGGCGCAAATTACGGCGGCGAAGCAGAGCAGAGTGCGCTTGCCGGATTATCCAGCATCGAAGACATACGCAACGAGATGGAGGCGGTCATACGCATCGACGAAACCTATCAATTGGGAAGCGCCCACATGGTTCTCTGCCAGCTCTATCTCGAAGCGCCGAAAATCGTAGGCGGCGACCCGGCACTTGCTTTGCAGGAATGCGAGAAGGGTTTGAAGCACGGGCAATCAAACGCGCTCCTTCGCCTGCGCCTGGCTGAAGCTTACATCGCAAATAAACGCCCGGAAGACGCGCGCAAGCAGATCAATGAGTTGATGCAGATGAAGCCCGATCCCGATTACGTTCCCGAACACAACGAAGCGGTCGCGAAGGCGCAGGAACTCCTCAAAACAAAATTGCAGAATGGCGGAGCAGGTCAAAGATGAGCCAGCCTGAATGCGCCTGCGCCTCGTTCGAGAGATTAGAGGGCGCGAGCGTCAACGCCTACATCGCAAGTTTCCTTGAACGGAAAGCTGGCGCGAGCGCCGAAGAAAAGAGTCTCTATAAGTGTCGCGTATGCGGGCGAGAGTGGAAGAGAGTAGAGCCTGAAGTTCAGAGTGAAGGGAAGAGAGCCTCGCTGGTTAGAATAGTAGATGGCACCGTCCCTGTTAAGTAAAAGCCACCTCAAGAGAGGCTTTCTATTACTCAACTTCCGGTTCCGGCTCAGGCGATAACTCATGGGCTTGAGTGTCTGGATTTTCATCTTCTGATAACTGTTTGTAGTTAAAGATTCAGTAACTAAATTGCACCTTCCGTTTTTGTTCTGATATATTCCCTCTCAAAAAGGAGATCACATGGCTGAAGAAAGAACAGAAGAACACGAACACGTCATCAGAGAAACTGACGAAGCTACGCACGAATCTCATCACGAAAAGATTATTGAGAAAGATGAGGGCGCGCCGCCAAAGGTTACTACCATAGAGGAAGAGACGACCATAAAGAAAGACGACTAGAAGATTCCCATCCGGCTTTTACTAACCGGTAGCCATTCCGTGAATAGTCCTCATCCGTAAATAACGTCTGTTCAAAGTCTTCTTTGCGTCCCTTTGCGTCTTACTCATAGCGAGCCTTTGCGGTTAGAAATGAGCTTAACCGCAAAGAGCGCAAAGGGATTCGCAAAGGACGCTGAGAGTGTTCTATCCCTGATTCGCCTATACTATTTTGGGGCCAGCTTTCAGTAATTTTGTTGACTTAAACGGAAAATGGAGGAATAATCTCCGCGTCTTAAAAAATCAGGTTAGCCCATTTCGCCTCGCGTTTTCTTTAAGTAAGGTTTCCTCGCTCTAGTTTGATTAATCTGTCAGCGGCCTTATATGACTCACTCTGGCGACACATCCAGCTTGCTGGTCAGCCAAGCCTATCACTTGGTAGAGGCAGCGTACCTTATGGAAATATAGATTCTTAGCGAAAATTGAACTGTTCCGTTAAATTGGTCTCCTTGACCACAGGGTCTATGGTGAAATTTACCCTTAGCCGCCATGACCCGGCCTCCCTTAGTCTTCGCCCGACGATCCACATGCCGCGCTCGAACAGAGCGCACATCGGTGGCGATTGACGGGGCGTGCTAAACCCTGATTAGAAGCAGCCACCTTCTATGAGCTACACCTTGCCCTTCAAAACTGAGCCGCTGTTCACAAACCGGAAGGCAATTTCCAGATAGCTTTTAGAGAGCCGCGATCCCCGCTCTCGCCCTATGGTCGAAAGACCAGTGGCAGTATCTAATCAATATTTGCGTGGAGGGTGCTCCCGGAAAAGAGATCGGGAGCGCTGTGGAGTCTCACCGGCTTCTTGCTTCCAATCGAGGGAGAGCCGCTCTTTCATACGTGCGGAGAGATCAGATCATGTTAGCAACAAAATTAATCGGTCGCAGCCTCGCACATCAACGTCTTGTCGAAAAGCTTTCAAGAATTGCGCCCACAGATGCGGAAGTTCTGATTAGCGGCGAGAGCGGCGTGGGTAAAGAATTGTATGCGCGTTATGTTCATCATCACAGTACGCGCGACAAAGCCTCATTCGTGCCGGTCAACTGCGGCGCGCTCCCCAACGAACTGTTGGAGAACGAGCTTTTCGGCCACGTCGGCGGAGCCTTCACAGGCGCGCGCCCACAGAGCGAAGGACTGGTGGCCGAGGCGGAGCATGGGACGCTGTTCCTGGATGAGATTGACTCGCTCTCCACGCCCAGCCAAGTCAAGCTGCTGCGCTTCCTGCAAGAGAAGGAGTACCGGCGGTTGGGAGAGACGCGCACGCGCCGCTCGAATGTTCGCGTCATTGCCGCTACAAATATAGACCTTCTGACGGCGATGCGAGATGGCCGTTTCCGCGAAGACCTATACTTCCGCCTGCGCGTTGTTCCTGTGGAAGTGCCGCCGCTGCGCGAGCGCCCGGAAGACATCCGCCGGCTCATTGCGTATTTCATCGAGCGTTCGGGCCGGCGGATGACGGTCACCCCCGAGGCGCTGCGGCTGCTCGAGCGGTACCGGTGGCCGGGCAACGTCCGGGAGTTGCAGAACG
>DATHJK010000121.1:0-4905 GCA_035316225.1 Pyrinomonadaceae bacterium | reverse complement strand
TTTGCGCAGGACGACATCAATAGCCCCAGCCGTCGAGACGTGCGGCACGATGCGCGCGTGCAGGGCGCTCGCCAGCTCGTCCAGGCGCGCGAGATCGGTCGGGTCGGCCATCGCCACGTGAAGGCGCTTGCCCTCTCGTCTTAGCGGCACGAACTGGTGGCGCAACATCAAGTCAACGGGAAGTTCGGCCAATAGCGCGTAATCAATAGGCGATTCGCCGCCGGGCGGGAGCAGGTCTACGTAAGGTAGACGGTAGCGCAGCGCCAATCGCTTGGCCTTCTGCACTTCGGGCGGCCCGTCATCGGACACAGGCATCAGGTCTTCTTTCTTAATCTCCTGCGTCGTCTCTCCCAGCACGGGCGCGGGCGATTCCGTATATTCTTCCGAAATCTGTTTCATAACTTTAAGAATTCAGGAGTCACGAGCCAGAATGAAAACGGTCGAGTCAACTGTAAGTTTATCTTCCCAATTCAATCTTAAATACCAATCCATTCCGGCTTCTGGATTCTGGCTTCTTCTTTCATTTCATCGAGGCGTTCGCGATTGACTGCACTATCGGCAGATAGATGCTGAGCAATATGAGGACGACAACGCCGCCCATGACCACTAGAATCGCAGGCTCAAGCGTGGTCGTCAACTGCTCAAGGCGCACCTCGGATTCCGCGTCGTAGAAGACCGATACCTCGTCCAGCATCTCGCGCAAACTGCCTGAGCGCTCGCCTACGCCTATCATGTCCAGCGCAAGCGCGGGAACCCACTCGGCTGATTCCAGACTCTCCGTGAACGAACGCCCCTCGCGTATCATCGGAAGGATGGCAGAGCTTCTACGGCGAAGCTCTCGATTCGTGATTGACTCAGCCGCTATCTCCCACGATTCAACCAGCGTGATGCCGCCCGCCAGCAGCGTAGCAAGCGAGCGCGTCACCTGCGCCACAGACAACTGAACCAGAAGCTTTCCGGCCAGCGGAATCTTCAACAGCACGCGGGCAATCATCAATCTCCCTCCGGGCGTGCGTGACCATACGACGAGCGCAACTATTGATACGAGGAGCAGTGGCGCGAGCCAGAAGATATTCCCCGTCAGCCACTGCGAGATGCCTACGACTATGACGGTCAGCGTGGGCAATTTGTTGCTTCCGAAACCTTGAAACAGGTCGGACATGCGCGGCACGACGTAGATTGTCAGAAATGCGACCATTCCCCCCGAAGCGAACAGCAGGAAGGTAGGGTAAGCGAGCGCTCCGCGAATCTTGCGACGCAGGCCGACGTTGCGCCGTTGATATGTGACGTAACGTGCCAGCACTTCATCGAGCGCGCCGCTTCGCTCGCCCGCTAAGATCGAGGCCGTGTAGATGCGCGGGAACATCCCGCCCTGCTCTGCGAAAGCCTGCGAGAGCGCCGCGCCGCCGCGAATCTTCTCTTCAACGTCGGAGAGCACCGCGCGCAGGGTGGCTGAAGGCGAGCGCTTGCGCAGCATAGTGATGGATTGAAGTATAGGTATGCCTGCGCGAATCAGCGCTGACAGCTGCTGGTTGAAGAGCAGAAAGTCGTTCGCCTTGATGCGCGGGTGCGAGCCGCGCCCGCCGAACCTTGTCAGCGCGGCCACGCCTGAGGTCTTCGGCGGCGTGACGTTGAATACCTTGAAGCCCTCGCGCTCTAATCTCGCGCGAGCCTCATGAACGCCGGCGGCCTCTACGGTTCGCGTGATGACATCTCCGGCGGGCGTCCCCAGACGACATATAAACTCGGCCATTCTAAAACTTTTCGGGTGAACCTTTGGAAACAAAAAACTGTCTGCCGCGCTTTTATTGTGAGCCGGGCAGACACTTCAATTCGGATACGACAATGAATTATATCATGCGCACGAGAGCGCATGCGACCATGTGACTGGTGATAAGGAACAAAGTATACGCATGCTTGAATAGAGGGAAAGCTATCAACTCGTCACGGCAGACACCGAAGAATACGAAGGAAGCAGAGAGGATTTCAAATTTCAAATCTGAAATCTCAAATGCTCTGTTCTTCTTCGATGCTTCCTGCATGTCCACTATGTCTGCATTGGTGAATCACTATTCTCATTACATTTCAAGAATAACTCTGGCTCTGAACCGAAAGCCGGTGGGCAGGAAGTTTTCTGGTTTATGCAAGGTGCGTCGGCCTCGCTCCATCTGAAATTTCCGCCCCCGGCTTCTCCCTCGCAGCTTTGTACACGCTGCTGCTCATACAAAGTTGCAAATTGAGGCCAATGATTCTTGCGCGTTTGCAGCCGTGTGTCTTACAATGCTTTCCAGCCACCGCTAATGATGCGCGACCGACATTCAGGCCGAGTTGGTCTCCCCTAAAGTCAGACGGTCTATAAAGCTTCTAAGCGACGCGCCTACACTTTCATTGCGTTTCGGATGATGAACGCCGTCAGGCGCGAAAGACTATACTCTTTTCGCCTGCGCGAAATGGATCGCGCAGATTTTTGGGGAACAGGGGTTAATATGAATTTTCAGCGTCGCAGAGCAGTTCGCCTCGCGCTCTTCTCCTGTCTAGCATTCACGGTCGCGGCCACGTTCCTGCATATCCTCGTTACAGCACAGAACGCGCAATCTGCTGCCACACAGCAGACGCCAGCCGCAACAGCCACTCCGATGCCGTCGCAATCGCCGCTGATACAGCCCGTGCCCGCCGCTCCGTCTTCGTCTCCCGCAACATCGCAGCAGCAGCAACGGCGCGCGAACGGTCAGACAGGCAACGACGAGCACCTGATTATCAACACGGATTTGATAACGCTGACCGTGACGGTCACAGACCCTATGGGGCGTTACGTCTCCGGGCTTCAGAAGAACGCTTTTGCAATCTTCGACGAGAACCAGCCGCAGGAGATTGAGTTCTTCAGCGACGATGACTCGCCCGTTTCGGTCGGAGTGATTTTCGATGTCTCCGGCTCTATGAGCGGCGAGAAGGTCAGGCGCGCGCGCGAGGCGCTCAGGCATTTCATAGAGACCAGCCATGACCACGACGAATATTTCCTGATAGGCTTTAACCAGCGCGCTCAACTTCTGCTTGACAGGACGAACGACGGCGATGCGGTTCTCAATAAGCTGACGTTTGTTGACACGCACGGAAGCACTGCGCTTTACGATGCGACCTATCTGGGCGTGGAGAAAGTCACGCGCGGTCGCCATCCGAAGCGCGCTATACTGATTATCAGCGACGGGCAGGACAATAACTCGCGCTACACTTTCAGCGAGGTGCGCAGGCTCCTGCGCGAATCCGACGTTGTGGTTTACGCGGTTGGAATAAACACAGGCGATCCCACAAGCTCGCTCGATGCCGAGGGCGAAGGCGTCCTGACGGAGCTTGCGGCGGCTTCCGGCGGGCATGCATTCTTCCCGCATTCTTCCGCCGAGATGGACGAGGTGTTTGAGAAGATAGCTGTAGAGCTTCGCCACCAGTATTCAATAGGCTATCGCCCCAGCAACTTCGTCAATGACGGGCACTGGCATCATATCAAGATCAAGGTGACTCCGCCGCGCGGGCTTCCACGCCTGAGCGTGCGCAACAAGCCGGGATATTACGCCGTAGTGAACCCGCGCTGAAAGAGTCTGGATTTTCGGGCGGCAACTGGCGCGCCCCGTAAGAGCATCTATTTCAATCGGGCGCGAGATTGATTTATGCCTCGCGCTCCATGCGTTCTTTGCCCCAGCAGCAAGGTGAGCCGTTTGAAAGGCTTAAGCCTTCCGTGCGAACGACGAGCGCCCCGCTTCGGCTTCTCTCCCCTTTTACAAGAATGGCGGCGGAAGCCCTGCGGGGCGCTCGCTGTAAATGCAGAGGTCAGAGGTTAGAGGTCGGAGATTAGTAATAGTCTTTAACTGACATCTGACCTCTAACCTCTAACCTCTTATGAATTTTATGAGTGACCGAAGAATGAAATCATCGAAGAGCGCTCGCGCGTCCCTGCTTATACTCTTCGCTTGCCTGATGAGCTTCTCGCTTCTCTTTGCCGGTCGAACGGGAAACGCGCGCACGCAGGACGCAAGGCCGCGACGCGCCGCCAGCCCTGCGCCGACAGCCTCGCCTTCGCCCGCCAGAAGCATCGTCATGCAGCCCAGGCCGTCGCCAACGCCCAGGCAATCGCGCCCCGTGCAGGTTGACATGTCCGAGCAGCCTCCGACCATGATTGTTCGTCCCAGAGTTGAGGCCACGCCTTCGCCTTCACCGTCTCCGGACAATGGCGAAGAGGTTGACCCGGATGCCATCGTTCGCGTGAACACAGACCTTGTGACTTTGAACGTGCGCGTCGTGGATAGAAACAATCGCCCCATCAACGACGCTCGCCAGCCCCAGTTTCATGTATTCGAGAATGGCGTAGAGCAGCCCATAGAATTCTTCTCGACCGAAGAAGTGCCTATCACTTACGGCCTGGTCGTTGACAACTCAGGCTCTATGCGCTCGCAGATTGAAACCGTCATCGAAGCCGCCAAATCTATTATCAACAGCAATCGTCCCGGCGACGAGACTTTCATAGAGCGCTTTGTTGATAGAGAGAAGATAGAGGTCTTGCGCGAATTCACAGCGAACAAGCAGGACTTGATGGACGGCCTCGACGACATGATTATTGAGGGCGGCCAGACTGCCGTGATTGACGCTGTGTATCTTGGCGCGGAGCACGTGTCTAGCTACAAGAAGAGCAACGATCTGGATGACCGCCGCCGCCGCGCCCTGATACTGGTCACAGACGGCGAAGACCGCGAAAGCTTCTACAATCAGGAGCGGCTCTTCCAGGCGCTGCACGAAGAGGACGTGCAGATTTTCGTCATAGGCTTTGTGAACGAGCTTGACAACGAAGGCGGCCTCATCAGGAAGAGTCCGCGCGACCGCGCAGTCTCGCTCATCAACCGTCTTGCGAGCGAGACA
>DATHJK010000120.1:0-2916 GCA_035316225.1 Pyrinomonadaceae bacterium | reverse complement strand
GAGGCTAAGGCGACGCTCAACCTAAAGGAACAGCAATCAAGGTCGCAGAGGTCATAGGTCGCGGCGCAGCGACTCTGACTAACGCTATCTCTTCACTAACAGGAAATCGCAAGCGGCGTTAATCGAGCGCGCTTGCATCACAACCTGAACAAGCTTAAGAGGTCGCTTCTTTCATCAAGCAGGGAAGCGGCCTCTTCATCCTAATTTATTTGTCTGGTTTTTGAAGGTGACAAAATGAAAAAGGAAGAGCAACGTCCCGCTAGAAAGAGGAAAGAAAGTTTCATCAGATGGCAGGGGATAACAATCGAGCAGCTTACTTACGCCATCAATCTAATCCTAACTTTGTCCACCGCCGCGCTGGGATTCGCAGTCTCTTTGCTAATTAGCAACGATTTCAAGCCGACAAATCCTTCACGCACTGGCATGACTCTTTTCGTGCTTTCGGTCACGGCTCTCTTTGTCTCAATAGCCTTTGGAATATGGTGCGTCATTAACAGGCTGAAAGACTTCAGGCTTACTAGAAGAGTTGCAGATGAGAGAGAAGATGGTGCAACAGACGAACAACTGAAGCCGTTACGCGATGAATATGATATGTATGGCAGGCGCACCTGGGTGCTTTTCTGGTTTCAGATTGGCAGCTTTGCCTTTGCTATCTTAGCTTTTATCCTGAGCATCGCGGGTATGTATTGGAACAAGTGGCACTAGATAACTAAAGTTATCCATTTCATAAATTTCAATCATAATCATCTAATGGGCTAGCCTGATGCGCCTATGGATACAGAAAAATAGTGAAGTGCCTGTGCGCGAGCAGTTGGTGACGCAGATCGCCATCGGCATCGTGAGCGAGGATTTGAAGGCGGGGCAGCGCTTGCCAAGCATACGCGAGGTGGCGCGCCGTTTTCATATTCACCCGAACACTGTGAGCGCGGCGTATCGTCGTTTGAGCGAGCGTGGCTGGGTTGATTTCCGAAAGGGAAGCGGCGTCTACGTGCGCTCGCGCATCATGGACGCGACGTTGGACGAGCGCGCAGAGCTTGACCACCTGATTGCATCCTTTTTGAGAATCGCGCGCGACCGTGGCTTCCCCTTGAGCGAGATTCAGGAGCGAATGAAATACTGGCTCGGTCTTCAGCCGCCCGACCACGTTCTTGTCATCGAGCCTAACCCGCAGCTTCGCGCCATTCTGGTAGCGGAGATCGAGCAGAAGACAGACCTGCGCGTTAAAGGCGCGGACACCCTTGATTGCGCGAACAAAAGCTTGCTGGTCGGAGCTATGCCCGTGGCGCTGTACACCGTTGCGGAGAAAGTGCGCGCCTCTCTTCCTACGGAAGCGCCCTGCCTGATATTGCGCCTGAGTTCCGTGCCCGCTTCAATGAAGGGCGAGCGGCTTCCGCCGCCGGATGCTCTCATCGTTATTGTTTCGCACTGGGAAGATTTCATGAAGTGGACGCGAACGATTCTCGTAGCCGTAGGGATAGATCCGAACGCCATCAGCATGCGTAATGCTAACGAACCCAGGTGGGAGAAAGGCTTGCGCTCGGCCTACGTGGTCATCACGGACTCGCTCGCCGCCAGAAAGCTACCGTTGGATCTGAATAAGCGAGTCTTTCACATCATCGCTGATTCTTCGATTGAAGAATTGAAACAGGCTATGCGACCTGAAGGAGAAAAAGTTGATGGCGTCGAACGAGTACGTCTTCATTGATCGCTGGCGCGTGGAAGGCGACATCAAAGAGGTCGCGGACATAATCGAGGACGCGATGCAGTTGCCGCGCTGGTGGCCTTCTACCTATCTGGACGTTGAAGAACTGGAGAAGGGCGAGGGCGAGCGCGGCATTGGAAAATTGATTGCGCTTCACGCCAAAGGATGGCTGCCTTACACGCTGCGCATAAATTTCCGCACGGTTGAATCGAACTATCCTCACGGCTTCACAATGAATGCGACGGGCGATTTGGAAGGCAAGGGCACATGGCGATTCGAGCAGGACGGCCAGTTCGTCAACATCACCTACGAATGGCGAGTCGAAGCCAACAAGCCTGTGGTGCGCGCATTCTCGTTCCTGCTGAAACCCATCTTCCGCTCGAATCACGACTGGTGCATGAAGCGCGGCGAGGAGAGTCTTAAACTGGAACTCGCGCGACGCCATGCGAAGAGTTCGGAAGAGGCCGCGCGCGTGCCTGAGCCGCCGGGGCCTCTGTTCCCGTACCCGCGCAAGAAGATATAGACCGGTCAGGGAGCTATTCATTCTTGAATGATAGAAGGAATTTATTCACCATCGCATACACAAGAGTACACGTAGATTACACCGAAGAGGAATTTCAAATCTGAAATCTCAAATTTGGGTAATAATATAGTTGACTCACCATCCTTATTTGTTCTTTCGTTTAATCAAGAATACATCAACGAGAAGGCAAATCACGCTTGCGATGAAGAAGACGGCGAGCCTACGCGGGTCACGTATCGTGAGTAAGCGTGGAGGTGGAGATGTCAAAAAAAGAGTGATTATGAAAGCCAGCGTCCACGCGCCGACTCTATCACGCATGAAGTAGCGTAACGGCAAGCCAGCAATTGCAACGATTACCGTATCAAGAACCGCCTCAATGCAAAACTGCATGAGATTTTCCATGATTAACCCATTCACCCGACCTGTTTTTCTTTCCGCTTAACTAATACAAAGCCAGCTACAATGCAGAGAATAAGTAACGGTATGATTATGTATAGCGAAAGAAGGTTGATACCTGTGAAGTATTGAATAGCAGCCGCGATTAAGTAAGTGAAGAGTGTGCATAAATCAGATTGACGGATCCGCATTATTCCCGAGCATTATCAAGCTTTTTTAACTTGGTCTGAGAGATCATGAAAAACTCAGAGCCAGGATTCGTCCAAAATCAGCGAAATCATTGAGAAAACAGAAC
>DATHJK010000119.1:0-6217 GCA_035316225.1 Pyrinomonadaceae bacterium | reverse complement strand
TACTTACCAGTATAGAGAGCGTGCCAACCCCTCCGGCGGACGACCTGACGACAACTAAATCAGTGACATGCTTCTTTTCAGTCTCTCTGGATTCTTCGCTCATTGGATTCCCTCGCAGACGAGGAAAACAGATGTCGTGTGCCGGATGTTATACGAGGATGCAGTAAGAAAAGAGGCGATGCTTTCTACTAAACAACGCCGAGCTTTTCAACGCTCCGTATAAGCTCCACCGTGTTCAAATCCTGCTCTGCGATTTTAGCCTCTGTTTCAAGATCGTCCGGCACAAGGCACGCTCCTTCTTCTTCCGCAGGTTCATGCGCGAGACGAGCCAGAAGCGGCGCAATCTCCGCAAGCGGTAGACAGTAATCAATCTTAACGTTCATCTGCGCGCTGCCGGGCATGCCGGAATAGAGCGCTTCCTTCGGGTCTTGAATGACGGTCTTTCCGCCGCGCGATTTCACTGCACGCATCCCCGCTGTTCCGTCATCCAGTGCGCCGGTCAGTATAACGCCCACGACTCGCGTCCCGTGATTGCGCGCAGCCGAGCGAAACATAGGATCAACAGCAGGACGGTAACGGTTCTCCTTCGGCCCGCGCACTATGCGAACATAGTCGCGCTCTACGAGCATGTGATTGTCCGGCGGAGCGACGTAGATGCGCCCTGGCCTGATTGGTTCATTGTCCACTGCGTGCGCTGCTCGAAGCGGCCCGGCGCGCGACAGAATTTGCGGCAGTATGCTTGGGGTTTGCGCAGGGACATGAAGCACGATGAAGACAGAGGCTGGCAGGTCTACCGGTAAGTTGCGCGCTAGATTCGACAGCGCTTCGACACCGCCTGCCGAAGCACCGATTACGATGATGTCGTGTCCGGACAATTCAATATCCCCCTTGACTGTGGCGATGAGGTCGGGTGTTCGGGGCCTGCTAAAGAATATTTAGACTTCAGCGCTTACGAGAGACTTATAGCGATTTACGCTTGCATTGATATTATCAAGGTCAATAAACATCGAAGCGAAACCACTGTTTGCATTATCAAATGCAACTGCAAATTGCTATAAGAGTCTTTACGTCTACTCGCGCCGTTGCGCGCAATCAGCGAATGATTAAGAGATATAATTTCTTTTGGACATATTAACACAATCATTCTATCGTTGACATGAATTGCAGTAAAACGGGAATAAATTCGGGCACAATTATCGAATTGATTCAGCCCCTATTTTAATCTTATTCGCGCGTTTCGGTTTGAGCAGCGCGCTTTATTAAGGAGTCATTGCAATGGTTGAGGCTGCTAAAAAATTAGAGACCGTTAAGAATCGCCTGCTGTTAGCTCTGCCCGGAGACGAGAGGGAGAGGATGTTGTCGAAGCTTGAAGAGGTGAAGCTTGAAATCCGTCAAGTGCTTCACGAGCCGGAAGAGCCTATCGAGTACGTTTACTTCCCTAACGATGCGATGATCTCATTACTATCGCTTCTTGCGGACGGCTCGACTATAGAGGTCGGCGTACTTGGATGCGAAGGCATGTCCGGCATCGCCTCGCTGCTCAGTACCGATTCGTCCCCTTACCAGGCATTAGTGCAGACGGGCGGCACGGCTTTGCGCACCAGGCGCGAAGTGGTGCAGGAAGAGTTCGAGCGTGACGGGAGTTTTCGAACGGTAATGCTGCGCTACACGCGCATGCTGCTCGGGCAGACTTCGCAGGTGGCCGCGTGCAACGGCCTGCACACGATTGACGAGAGGCTAGCGCGCTGGCTTCTGATGGGACGAGACCGCGTGCATTCTAACTATCTACCGCTTACGCAAGAATTCCTCTCGCATATGCTGGGCGTGCGTCGCTCTGGCGTGACGGTGGCGGCACGCACGCTACAGCAAGCGGGATTGATAAATTACAACCGGGGACGCATTAACATACTCGACGAGCAAGGGCTTGAGCAGGTCGCCTGCGAATGCTATGCGATAATCAAGGAAGAGTTCGATAATTTCCTGGACGGTTGAGAAACCATCTGCTATTCACAGTTGAGCTATAAGAGCATAAAGGGGCAGAGTCTATTGGAACTCTGCCCCTTATGTTTTCCCCCTGTACTTGTCCCTTCGACCGTGTGTTTTAGCTTGCACAGGATATGGAGTCAGCGCCACCCTGTCCACATGACTGCGCCAGTTCGATTCAACAATCGAAGGTAGTGAGGACTTTATTCGCATGCTGCGGATAAATCAGTACGCATTCGTACAGACGTTCAAAAAAACCGTCTGCTAAATTTTCATGACATAAACCCCCAACCAGTTGAACAAGCGGGTGCTCTTTACCGGGCACATTCATCAAAGGAGAATTTGTCATGATGTTCTTTGAGGGCAGTCAAGGCGGCGGCGGTGGTCGCGGCGGCAGCGGTGGCGGTGGTGGTCAATCCGGCGGCGGTTCTGGCGGTGGCGGTGGTCGCTCAGGCGGCGGCGGACAAGGTGGTGGCGGAGGCCAGGGCGGCGGCGGTGGCCGTAGCGGTGGAGGCTCCGGCGGTGGCGGCAAATCCGGCGGACGCTAGTTCTTTCGGAAAGAACGAATCTACCGGGAGCAATACTTGAGCGTGAATTTTAAAGGCTTGGGAGAGCACTTTTCATCAGTGTTCACTCATTTAAGCTTCGCATAGTGGTTCAAATAAGAACCGTGCGTGGCGGGACGAGCAAGGGGAGGGTGAAGGGTGAGTTTTTGGAAAACTCACCCTTCTTTTTATCGAAAGAAATAAGGGAAGAGCAAGGGGAAATTCTCATGACTGATTCAACCGAAGGCGGTTTGAAATATAGAGTGGAATGCGCGTGGTGCGGCATAATCATACGACGAACCAACTCGAAAAATTCTCGTGGCATGTGTCTGAAATGCTACGCTCGCATGCTGGGCGAACACGGAGTAATGGCGGATTCCAATCGAGTTGCGCCGCACGCAAGCGACCGTTGAGTCGTAGAGCGACCAACGGAGTGCCGAGTTTGAAGTGAGGGCGAGTTAGCGCAACCCGAACCCGACTGATACGCACTTTATAAAAACAACAACTCATCATCTTCAACAAACTTGTTTAGTACGTATTCGGACAGACGATAAGTTGCGCCCCGTTTTATCTTCATTCACCCTTTACCCTTTAACCGAATCTCTTCGCCGCCGGTTAATTTTTACGGCCAGACCTTACTTGATTAACCCGCGATGAAGAAGCGTTGACAGTTTTGTTGTTAAGATTGCACTCACTGTTAGTTGCTTGCGCGCTTTCTTTCTGGTCGAACGGCGTCGCGCATCTTCACGAATCGTGCATGAGCGCGAAATCAGGGTGCTTCAGTAATAGAAAAGCGATAGGTGTTCGATATGTTTAAGACCTGCGCTCGACTGCTTCAGACGTAGATCAAAAAATCCCCCCGCGCTTTCAGTTCGTGAAGCACCCCTTGTTACGAACAGACAGCTTTAAATTCCGTTAACAGAGAAAGGTTAACTATGGTTGCGAATAAAAAATTGTTGCAGGACTGTCTTCCTGTCTACGGCAAAAACCTGAATAACGGCCCCGATCTTATCTGCCTGTCGCACTTGCGCTGGGACTTCGTTTATCAGAGACCGCAGCATCTATTGAGCCGTTTCGCACGCGACCGCCGCGTCTTCTTTTTTGAAGAGCCTGTTTACGAAGATGGGCCAATGCGTCTGGACGTGTCGCAGCGAGACTGCGGAGTTTACATCGTCGTGCCGCGATTGCCGAAAAATAGTCTACGCGATGAAGAGTTGGACACAGTGCTGCTTGGAATGATTGATAATCTTTTCATGGAATACGAAATCAATGAGCATGTGCTCTGGTACTACACGCCTATGGCCGTCGGGTGGACGCAGCATCTGAAGCCGCTTGCGGTCGTGTACGACTGCATGGACGAACTATCCGCTTTCAAGTTCGCCCCGCGAGAGTTGAAGGCGCGCGAGGCCGAATTGTTCAACCGCGCAGACCTTGTGTTCACTGGCGGTATGAGTCTCTATGAAGCCAAGCGCAATCAGCACTCTAACGTCTTCCCGTTTCCATCAAGCATAGACGCGATGCACTTCGCGCAGGCTCGATCCATTAGGGACGAGCCTGAGGATCAAAGCACGATCCCTCATCCGCGATTGGGTTTCTTCGGCGTGATTGACGAGCGTATGAATCTGGAGCTTATTGCCAGCATTGCCGATGCCAGACCCGACTGGCATCTGGTGATGATTGGCCCAATCGTGAAAATTGACCCTGCGGACTTGCCCGTGCGCGATAACATGCATTATCTGGGCAGCAAAGATTACAAGGATCTGCCTGCTTACCTTGCCGGTTGGGATGTTGCGCTGCTGCCGTTTGCGCGAAACGAGTCTACGCGATTCATAAGCCCTACGAAGACTCCAGAATATCTGGCCGCAGGTTGCCCTGTAGTTTCGACCTCAATTCAGGATGTCGTGCGGCCTTACGGACAGCTAGGTCTGGTTCATGTTGCGGACGTTGCGGAAGAGTTCGTCGCGGCGTGCGAGAGGGCTATGACAGAGGAGCGCGCATCGCGGCTCGTAGAAGTTGATGCGTTCCTTGCGCGGACCTCATGGGATCGCACCTGGGGGCGCATGAACGAGTTGATCGAAGACATAGTTGAAGCGCGGCGCGCACGAAAAGAGAGTGTGAGACTGAGACGCTTTGAAGCGGCGCGTGCCTCGTCCGCACCAGAGTTTGCGACGGCGGGAGACTAAATGAATTTCGGATTGCGGGTTAACGAACCGATTGAATCGGGTTGGTAACATCTCTTCAACCTGCTCATCAATCCGAAATCCGCCCGTCCGCGATATGAAGAACGAACAATTGGGGAGGAATAGATTTAATGTTTGACTATTTGATTGTCGGAGCTGGCTTCGCCGGAAGCGTGCTGGCCGAGAGGTTAGCGAACGGGTCTGGAAAGAAAGTCCTGCTCTGCGACCGCAGGCCACACATAGGCGGCAACGCTTACGATCATTACAATGACGAAGGCATTCTTGTACACAAGTACGGCCCTCACATCTTTCATACGAATTCGCGCGAAGTATTTGAATATCTTTCTAGGTTTACGGAGTGGCGCTCATACATGCACCGCGTGCTCGCATCCGTTGACGGGCAGTTGGTTCCGATTCCAATCAACCTGGACACCATCAACAAGCTATACGGATTGAGCCTGACTTCCTTCGAGTTGGAGAAGTTCTTCGAGTCTGTTGCGGAGCCGCGCGAGCATGTTCGCACCTCCGAAGATGTAGTGGTTAGCCGTGTCGGGCGCGAGCTTTACGAAAAGTTTTTCCGCAACTACACGCGCAAGCAGTGGGGGCTTGACCCTTCGGAGCTAGACGCTTCTGTCACGTCGCGCGTGCCCACGCGCACAAACCGCGACGACCGTTATTTCACCGACACCTACCAGGCTATGCCGAAGCACGGCTTCACGCGCATGTTCGAGAAGATGCTGGATAATCCGAATATCAAGGTCATGCTTAACTGCGATTACCGCGAGATTGAGAAGGAGATTCCATACCACGAGATGATATACACGGGGCCTGTGGATGCTTTCTTCAATTACCGCTACGGTAAATTGCCCTACCGCTCATTGGAGTTCAAGCACGAGACTCTGAATCAGGAGATGTTTCAGCCAGCGCCCGTAGTGAACTACCCGAACGAGCAGATGTTCACGCGCATCACGGAGTTCAAATATTTAACAGGGCAGGAGCACCAGAAGACCAGCATCGTTTACGAATTTCCGCAGAGCGAGGGCGACCCATATTATCCTGTTCCGCGAAGGGAGAACGCCGAAGTTTACGCAAAATACAAGGCGCTCGCAGATTCTACGGCGGGAGTCTATTTCGTCGGTCGTCTGGCGACCTACAAATATTACAACATGGATCAGATAGTCGCGCAGGCGCTCACGGTCTACTCCAGAATAAGCGGCGAGAAACGTGCGCATGCAGCCGCAATGCGCGCGACAGTGGGCAGCAACGGGAACGGCCAGCGCAAACAGGCTGGCGATCTAGCTCTTACAACTGTCTGAACAGTCTCTCGCTAGAGGAAGCGTTAGCTAGGAGTATTAGGGTGTCTGTGCCTCAGAAGTCGTCCCCTGTCTCAATGCTTGAACTGTGGGCAGGGGTCGAGTGTAGCGTCAATCGCATTGGCGAAGAGTTCTGCGATCAGCTTGAACGCAGCCGGCACGCGCTACGCGCGGATGATCTTAATCTTTTTGCAGA
>DATHJK010000118.1:0-2850 GCA_035316225.1 Pyrinomonadaceae bacterium | reverse complement strand
GGCGATGCTGACAGCTTCTTCGGCGCAGTCATTACAAACGCCGGGGCTGTCACAGAGCCTCTACAGATAAGTCACCTGGACACCAACAGAGCAGGACAGACCTCTCTGTCTGTCACTCTACAGGGCGTGACGGATGGCGCGCACCAGGTTAGCATCATGCTCAACGGCACGGACGTGGGCACGGCCAGCTTCAACGACAGGGAGCATCCGACCAGGCAGCTTTCCGTCAACAACTCCTTGTTGCTCGAAGGCAGTAACAGTGTGCAACTCGTAGCGTTGGGCGGAGACTCGGACATTTCTCTGGTGGACAGCGTGCGGCTGACATACGGGCACACTTACTTTGCGGATAGCAACCGTCTGAGCTTCGTAAGCAGAGGCAGGCCGACTGTGGTTGATGGCTTCACTTCGTCAAGCCTGCGCGTGGTTGACATAACCAACCCCGCAAACCCCGAAGAGTGGACGCCAACTATCCTTAGAAGAACAGACGGCACATACGCTGTCTCTGTAACAGCGCCGCCGGGCGAATCGAGCGCGAGCGCGCACACGCTGGTTATCTTCACCAATAGCGAGGCGGAGAGTCCGGCCAGCATCACAAGGAACATTCCGTCAACGCTATCGCAAAGCTCGAACGGAGCAGACTTCCTGATCATAGCGCATCACGACCTTCTTAATGCTGTGCAACCGCTCGCGCAGTTGCGCGAGAGCCAGGGGATGACGGTTAGCGTCGTGGATGCTGAAGATGTCTATGATGAATTCTCTTACGGCGCTCACTCTCCACAGGCCATACGAGACTTCCTAGTATTAGCGACGAGCAGTTGGACGTTAAAACCCAGATACGTTCTGCTCGTGGGCGATGCCACATACGACCCGCGCAATTACATTGGCATGGGCAGCAACGACATGGTTCCGACCAAGCTGCTCTACGCCGACACTATGAAGACTGCCTCGGACGACTGGTTCGCGGATTTTGATGGCGACAACGTTCCGGACATGGGCGTGGGTCGTCTTCCCGTAAGGACTGCCGGCGATGCTGCGCTGGTAATCAACAAGATAGTCACATACACACCGCAACCGAGCCAGGGATCGCTACTCATAGCAGACCGCAACGACTCGAACAATTTCGAGGGCGAGACGCAATCCTTGAGGGCTGTGCTGCCAGCAGATATGCAGGTGCAGGTCATCAATCGCGGCAACACGGACGTTGGAACAGTTCACAGCCAGCTACTAAACGGTCTAAATCAAGGGCCTATGGTAGCCAACTACTACGGGCACGGGTCTGTAGGAGTATGGACAGGCTCAGGGCTGCTCAATACTAACGATGCAGCCGCCTTGACTAACGGCAACCGCCTGCCGCTTTTGACATCAATGACCTGCCTCAATGGATTCTTCCACGACCTGGTGGACGACAGCATGGCCGAAGCATTCCTGAAGTCGCAGCAGGGAGGAGCGGTTGCGGTGTGGGCATCCAGCGGATTGACGAACACGGCTGCGCAAGCGGAGATTGACCGGCAGTTCTACCAGATACTGTTCGGCAACACGAATGTCGCTGTTGGTGATGCCATCAGGGGAGCTAAGGCTGCTACACAGGATCAGAGCGTCAGGCGCACATGGGTATTCTTTGGCGACCCGACAATGCGACTGCGTTAGGGATTACAGCCGTTTCCTGTTCTTAACATAAAGGCTACCTGCTTCGTGCAGGTAGCCTTTATTTTTTTCCGCGAACGCCTGGCCCTATACCGGTAGTTTATGCTGCTGCGCCGTCAATGCCTGCCAGACTTTCGCCGGGCACGGCGCGGCGGCGCTCTACCATCTCGCTGGTGATGACGAACTCCTTGATGCGCTTCTGCGATGGCAAGGTGTACATGGCATCCAGGAGCAGTTCTTCAAGAATCATCATCAACCCGCGCGCCCCCACCTTTCTTTCCACAGCCTGGCGAGCAATCGCCTTGAGCGCGTCGTCCGTGAATTTCAGCTTCACGTTGTCGTACTCGAATTTCTTCTGGTACTGCTTGACGAGCGCGTTCTTCGGCTCAGTCAAAATCTTAATCAGCGCCGCCTCGTCCAGTTCATGTAGAACGCCAAGAACGGGCAGGCGACCTACAAACTCAGGTATCAGTCCATACCTGACCAAATCCTCCGGCTGCACGTTCATCAGCGCTTCGGCGTTGCGTTGCGCGCCGGATTTCACTTCGGCGTGGAAGCCTAAAGATTTGTTCCTCATGCGCCGCTCTACAACCTTCTCCAGTCCAACGAAAGCGCCGCCGCAGATAAAAAGTATGTTGGTCGTATCTACGGGGAAGAACTCCTGATGCGGGTGCTTGCGTCCGCCCTGCGGGGGGACATTGGCAACCGTGCCTTCCAGAATTTTCAGCAGCGCCTGCTGCACGCCCTCGCCCGACACGTCGCGCGTTATCGAAGGGTTCTCGTCCTTGCGGCAAATCTTGTCAACTTCGTCAATGTAGATAATGCCCTGCTGCGCGCGCTCGACATCGCCGTTCGCCGCCTGCAACAACTTCAGTATGATGTTCTCCACATCCTCGCCAACGTATCCCGCTTCGGTCAGAGTCGTGGCGTCAACGATGGTGAAGGGAACTGAGAGCATTCTGGCTAGCGTCTGAGCAAGCAAGGTCTTGCCTGTGCCCGTAGGGCCAATCAGGAGAATGTTAGACTTCTGAATCTCGACATCCGCGCGGCGTCTGGCTAATTCAATTCGCTTGTAATGTTGATAGACGGCGACGGCCAGACGCTTCTTCGTGTCCTCCTGGCCTATAACGTATTCGTCAAGAAACGATTTTATCTCGCCGGGCTTCGGCAATGGCGGGCGCGACGCTACGGATTCCGCGTTCTGGT
>DATHJK010000117.1:0-3904 GCA_035316225.1 Pyrinomonadaceae bacterium | reverse complement strand
GCATAAGCGGCAAGGAGCGAAAGAACTTCGAGCGCTCGAAGTTCTTTCGCTCCTTGCCGCTTACTTACTGTCTACCTGAGCGATTCCGAAATTCCTAGCGTCGGCCCCGCCTGTGCGGTCGGGGCGCGGGCTGAGGTCTGGCCGCGCCGCATGGGACTGTGCCTGAAGCGTCGGCAACGGGCGGCACGGTTCCTGTGGGAGCGACCACAAGCTGCATCATGAATTCGCTGCGGCAGCCGCCTTCAATCGTCTTGACACGGCCAGCATCAATACCGCGCGAATTCACAAGATACTCCATGGCGCGCGTAAGGCGCTCCTGCGCCTGCCCGGCACGCGCTCCGTAAGCCACCAGATAACCGACCGAGCCTGGGTCTTGCTGCAACTGAATGGCGAAGTTATCCAGACGAGCCTTCTCGTTGTTGAAGTTGATGTCCGGGTACTCGTCAAACTGCGTGGGCTTGCGTGGTGCGAGGGGCGAGACAGAGGCAGAGGCATTCCCCCTGCACGATGGAGGTAGTCCGGCAAGGTCTAGCGACGCTGTGATGGTCTGGCCTCCCAGCCCGCGCGTGTCAACAGTTATAGCTGGAGTTCCCTGACCCGAAATGATAGAGCCGCCCGTGAGCGACCAGTTGTAAGCGGGACGCAGATTCGGCGCGCCTCCCGCCAGGTTCGCAGTGAACGTCACGGGAGTGCCTTCATCCGGCGAGGTCGCCGCAACGTCAACGGAAACTGTAGGGCACGGCGGCGCGCATTCCAGCTTGCGCACAATCACAGAGGTCGAAGCGAAAGCCGTGCAGCCGCAGTTGTTGTCAACTTCGACCGTGGCCGTGTATGTGCCCGGCTGAACTCCTGCCAAGTCCCACATAACACTCGCCCCGTCGCCCACTATGCGCCCGCCGACGGTAGAATACTGGTAGCGCAGCGAGTTGTTCTGCGGGTCGTCCGCCAGCGCGTTTAGCTGTATCTGGCTGGCAGTGGGCGTGCCAAGCGTCTGACCACCATCGCAGCCAAGCATCACGACTCGCGTAGGAGCGGCAAGACGAAGCACTGGCGGCTCGCAATTAACGGTTCGAGCGCGATTGTTCTGAGTCCTGTTCTGCTGCGCGAGCGCAAGGCCCATGCACGCGACCAGCACTAGCAGCGCCGCGATTATTGCTCTTCTTCCCAAATTCATATCAGTTCCTCCGGTGAAGGAATAAGCTGCATCGTCTTTCGGGCTACGTTTAGCCAGAAAGACGCGCAGGCCAGATAAAGCTTCATGATTAACCAGCGCAAAGTATGGCAGGTCTCTGAAGTTGTCAAGCACTTTTATTTCTAATGCTTAAGGCCGGAAGCCGTATATGCAGACTTGTCGCCCAGAAACCGTCAGCTTTCAAACAAAACCAACATTCAAAACCAGCGACTGGCCGACACTCTTTTATACCTGTAAACGACCAATAGAAAGCAGATACCATTTATGGCGAGCAGGTTTTCGTGAAAAAGTTATAGCCATACTTTTTCATTTTTCCTTCTACCTTTTACCTTTAGTCGGTTGACACTGACCTTGCGCTTGGCCTACTCAATTCTCTCGCGCGGCGGAACGACGGCGATGAAATCTTCTGCGAAGCGTCGAGTGTAATCGTCCAGAAGGTCGCGCACGCGCTGCTGGTCTTTGGAGCCGACGACCAGACCTACGTGATGCTGCTTTCGCACGCGGTAGAAGATTTCCGCATCCGTGTACCGGGAGGTGTCCGGCTCTTCCTGTCGTGCGAGCGAGAGGGCGATTCCGCCGTAATCCTTTCTCTCATCAGGCAACACGTATGAGCCTTCGCTGCCTGCAAGCTCTACCTTCGCCCACTCGCGCCAGAGGTTTATGCCGCTCGCGGCTTCAAGGGTTTCTGCTAGAAACGCGCCGCCGACACGTGCGGCTATTTCCAGAAAATAGAATCGCCCGTCCTCTTCCGATTTTATGAATTCGGTGTGTGCCGCGCCCCTTTCAAGGCCGAGCGTTTTCACAAGCTTCTGATTGAGCCGTAAAAGCTCTCGCTCCTCGCGCGAACCACGCGCGACCGTGTAAGAGAGAAAAACTCCGCCCTTGTGAGCCACATCCATCGGCGGGCGACCGTAACGGTTCGCGCCCGCGAAGATCACACGGCCTCCGTTAATGAGCGAGTCCACGTGATACACCTCTCCGGGCACGAAGCGTTCCAGAAGCCAGTAGCCCGAGCGCTCGCGCAATCTTTCGCGCGCGTCCAATTCTTCAATCGCGCGCCAGACATGCTCCGCCTCATCAAGCTTCTTAATCCCCACAGCAGACACGTCCGAGCGCGGCTTCAAGACCCAGGGCGGCTCAACGCGATTCACGAACTCGCCCACGTCGTTGTAGTTGAGAGCGTGAACAAACTCAGGAACATTGACGCCAGCCTCTCCAGCGCGTATACGCATCGTGAGCTTGTCACGAAAGATTCTGGCAAGCGTAACCGTCATGCCTTCTATGCGCAGGTGCTCGCGCATCAATCCTGCATTTATTACATCGAACTCTTCGAGCGCTACGAGGCGATCAATTCTTCGTTGACGACCGAACTGGCTGACTATCTCCACGTACTGTTCGGTCGTAACGTCGTCCGGCACGGCCACGAAATCGTCAAGACTCTCGCGCGGCCATTCTTCATTTGCGTTCTTCTCTTTCGTAATGAGAACGACGCGAGCGCCTTGCTGCTTGCACTCGCTGAGGAAATCTACGCCCTTGAAATAGCTTGCCAGACAAACTATCTGCAAAGGTTTGTCGCTCTGCTCGCTCATAAAGTCGCCCTCGCGTGAATGCGTGAGACGCACCTCTCGCCGCCGCACTCTCTTTTCACGAATTCATCCCTTGCCCTTGCAATTGATTAAGGAGTGATGGTAAAGGCGGCTGCTGTGTATAATCAAGCCGTAACTCGCACGGCCTCGGAATTAAATTCTCGAACGGAGCGATGATGATCTTTCGTAGCCAACTCGAAGACGTAAATATTCCCGAAACTCCATTGACACCGCTCATACTATCGCGCGCAGAGCTATGGGGCGATAAGACGGCGCTGGTTGACGCGCAGACGGGGCGCGCGATCACTTACGCGCAGTTTGCGCGGGACGTGAGACGAGCAGCGGCAGGTTTGGTGCGCAGAGGTTTGAGGCAGCGCGACGTTCTGGCAATTTACAGCCCTAACCTGCCCGAATACGCTGTGGCCTTTCATGCAGTCTCGCTTCTTGGCGGCGTAGTCACCACGGTAAACCCGCTCTACACCGTCGAAGAAGTCGCGCCACAATTGAAGAACGCGGGCGCGAAATATTTGCTGACATCGCCGCAGCTTCTCGATAGGGCAATCGAGGCCGCGAGCGATACAAACGTGCGCGAGATTTTTGTTTTCGGCGAGAGCGAGAAAGGCGCAACGAGTTTCGCTTCACTGCTTGAAACGGATGCGCCGGACATCGAAGCTGCCGAGATAAACGCGCGCGAAGATGTTGCGGCTCTACTCTATTCGAGCGGCACTACAGGGCTGCCGAAAGGTGTGATGCTCACGCACTACAATATAGTCGCTAACATACTTCAGTGCGAAGCGCTGCGGATAATCGGCCCGGAGGACATTCAAATCTGCTTCCTGCCTCTATTCCATTGCTACGGCCTGAACGCGATCATGAATCTAGGGCTTTACACCGGCGCTACTACCGTAACGATGCAGCGTTTCGACATGGAGCAATTTCTAAAAACCGTCTGCGATTACCGTGTGACGCACGCGCCGCTCGTGCCGCCAATCGTGCTGGCAATGACGAAGCAGCAGGTCATTGACGATTACGATCTCTCCTGCCTGAAGACTATCTTTTCGGGGGCTGCTCCTCTTGGCGAGGATGTCTCGCGCGCGTGCGTCGAGCGATTGAGTTGTCAAATTCG
>DATHJK010000116.1:0-7626 GCA_035316225.1 Pyrinomonadaceae bacterium | reverse complement strand
CAGGAAACCCTCTTTGTCTGCGTCGAGGATTGCGACTAAGGATACTTCAGGCAGGTCAAGCCCTTCGCGCAGCAGGTTAATGCCGATGAGGACATCGAATTCGCCGCGTCTGAGGTCGCGCAGGATTTTGATTCGTTCGAGCGTTTCGATGTCGGAGTGAAGATAGCGCACGCGCACGCCGACCTCTGAAAAATATTCAGTCAAATCTTCGGCCATCTTCTTCGTCAGAGTCGTGACGAGCACGCGCTCGTTTCGTTCGGTGCGAATCCTGCACTCTTCCAGAAGATCGTCAATCTGGCCTTTGACGGGACGCACTTCGACTTCAGGGTCCATCAATCCCGTAGGCCGAATTATCTGCTCTACTACCTCGCCGCCCGTTCGATTTAATTCATACGGGCCGGGCGTTGCCGAAACGTAAATGGTCTGACCAATGCGCCTCTCGAACTCTTCAAAGTTCAATGGGCGATTGTCCATAGCGCTTGGCAGACGGAAACCGTATTCAACCAGCGTGCGCTTGCGCGACTGGTCGCCCTTGAACATGCCGCCAAGCTGCGGGACGGTCTGGTGCGATTCGTCAATGACCATGATGGCGTTGTCAGGAAGATAGTCCAGAAGAGTCGGCGGCGGCTCGCCCGCCTTCTTGCCCGTCAGATGCCTCGAATAGTTTTCGATGCCGCGACAGAAACCCATCTCCTTGATCATCTCAAGGTCGTACATGGTGCGCTGGTGCAGGCGCTGCGCTTCCATAAGCTTGCCCTCTTGAATTAGCTTCGGCTCCCACCAGTCAAGCTCTTCGCGTATGGATTTCAGCGCTCGCTTTATAGTGCTTTTAGGCATCACGTAATGCGATTTCGGGTAGATGGGAAGTCGCGTGTCGTGTTTTCTGAGAACTTCGCCGAGCAAAGGGTCAATCGTAGAGATGGAATCAATCTCGTCGCCCCACAGTTCTATGCGATAAGCCTGATCCTGATAGCTGGGATAAATCTCCACGACATCGCCGCGCACGCGAAACGTGCCTCGCTCAAATTCAATATCGGAGCGCTCGTATTGAAGCTCGACCAGCTTTTGAAGCAGCGCATCGCGCGTCATTTTCTGTCGAGGCTCTACGAAGAGCAGCATTCCGTAGTATGCGTCCGGGTCGCCTAAGCCATAGATGCAGGAGACGCTGGCGACGACAATAACGTCGCGCCGCTCGAACAATGCGCGGGTGGCAGACATACGCAGGCGATCAATCTCTTCGTTGATGGTCGCTTCCTTCTCTATGTAAGTGTCTGTTGAAGGCACGTACGCTTCCGGCTGATAGTAGTCGTAGTAGGAGACGAAATATTCCACAGAGTTTTCCGGGAAGAAAGTTTTGAACTCCTGGTAAAGCTGAGCGGCGAGTGTTTTATTGTGAGCGAGCACGAGCATGGGACGCTGAACGCGCTCAATCACAGTTGCGACTGTAAAAGTCTTGCCGCTGCCCGTGATGCCCAGAAGCACCTGATCTTTTGTGTCTTCGCTGAGGCCGCGAACCAGCGCCTCAATCGCCTGCGGCTGATCCCCTTCAGGTTTGAAATCGGAACGTAGCTTGAATTGTGACATGCCCTGATAAAGTTCTTTCTTCGGGAGAAGGAAACGGCTGAAGGTTAAGACCGAAATCTTATTTTAGAGCGTTTTGCAAATGAATGTATGGTGCTGAAAACCTGCGATTGCTTTGCAGTTACGAAAGCCGCAATATTATCTTCCATACATTCAGTCGAAGACCGCTTTATAGCGATTTGCAATTGCATATGACCCCTTACGCAAGCGGTACTGACCTAAGCTACACCCAATTGCAAACGGCTATAGTATAGGCGCAACTCTTTAGAATTTCTCAACAGTTGATTATACGAACGGACGCGCGACACTCGCAATGAGCGCCGCGCGTCCGTTCACAGCTTAAATTTATTAGCTCTTTAGACTATAGCGTCCGAAGATGCCTGGCTGCTTATCTGGTAAATCGCCTCCATCACAGCCGAACGCACCTCAGTCGGCAGCGAGCCGCGAACTGCAAGGCGGCGGAACGCCGGAAGGATTTCCGGCTGGCCGGAGAGCGCCAACAGCTTCACTACAGCAAGACGCACCTCGTTGTTCGGGTGCTCCTCTATGGCCTGCATGAGCGGGCGCACTTCCCCGGCCTTCGACATCAGGAACAGTAGCGAGAACGCATCGTAGGTCTTCTCGCGGCTCTGACCCGAAAGATGGCTGATGGCTTCGCTGGCAAGCCCCGAAGAGGCCAGCGCAGAGCCAATGTTACGACGGCGCTCAGGCGTGGATTCACGCAGGGCGCGCGTGAACAGAGCAGCGCGGTCTGCGTTAGTTTGGTAGAGCGAGCGCGCAGCAGCGTCGCGCACCATCTGAACCGGGTCATCGAAGGCTGCGTTGATCTGGCGGAAGGCATCCTCGCCGCCAACGCGCGAAAGGTCAGAAACCGCAGAGGCACGCTCGCCAGCATCCTCGCTGCTCAGGCGACGAAGGATAGATACGGGTACGGCTGAGAAATCCTCTTCCGCCTCGACTGTCTCGATCTCGGTTTCATCCCTCTCTTCGATTCCTGTCTCATGCGCGCCGACCAGAGTCTCAGCCGCGAGCGGCTCAAAAGATAGCTCATCAACATCCGCAAACGCAGATGCGGTTTCAACCGGCTCAATCTCCGTGGCGGCTGAAGCGCCGGTAACAGGCTCAAGCTCTTTAACGTCCGTCTCCGTCACATCAAAATTGAACCATTCGGAAGGCTCGCGTTGATCTTCTATAACGGGTTCGTGCGCTGTGATGTTTTCAGAGACGCTTTCATGCCGCTCAAGCTCTAAAAAATCCGTCTCGCTTTGCGGAGCTAAAGTTTCCGGCGCTCGTTCTATCTCGACCGTTTCGCTTGAAGACGATGAGGCTTCCAATCCCAGCACATCCTCAAGCTCTCGCTGCCTGGAAGCTTCTGCGAACCTAGCCTCTTCCGCCAGACGAGATTCTTCGGCCAGACGCGCAGCCTCGGCTATTCTCATCTCTACAGAGCGATGCGCCTCATCCTCTTTGCGCAGCCGCTCTTGTTCCCGGCGTGCGCGTCCCTCTTCCTCTGCGCGTCGCGCTTCAGCGACTAGACGCTGACGATCTTCATCTTCAGCATGTCGGCGCGCTTCGGCAAGCTTCTGCGCAATCTCATCTTCCTCCGCGCGTCGGCGCGCTTCCTCTTCAACGCGCTGCCGTTCATCTTCCGCGCGTCTAGCTTCTTCGGCCAGACGAGATTCCTCGGCGAGCCTTGATTCCTCGGCAAGCCTCGCTTCTTCTGCGAGGCGAACCTCTTCCGCCGCGCGCTGACGCTCTTCCTCTTCAGCACGGACTCTAGCTTCTTCCTCCTCGCGCTGCCTTTGCGCTTCGGCTTCCAGACGACGCTGCTCTTCTTCAGCGCGCTGACGTTCATCTTCCGCGCGTCTAGCTTCTTCGGCCAGCCTGGCTTCTTCAGCAACCCTCGCCTCTTCAGCCAGACGAGCTTCCTCGGCGGCGCGAAGCTCCTCTTCCCGGCGCGCGCTCTCTTCGGCTTCTACGCGCAGGCGCTCTTCTTCAACCTGTCGTTGAGCCTCTGACTCTTCGGCTTCGGTGGCCGGAGCTTCTTCTGCGACCAACGATGAAGCGAGCGCTGATTCAAGGACGAGGCCGCTCGCGGCTTCAGTCGCCGATTCTTCAACAGGCGATGCAAGCTCAGCTTCAGATTCGACCGCACTGGTCGCTTCGGCGGCTGGCTGCTCAACCGTTTCCACTGCGCCTGCTGTCTCAACTGCTGCGGCTTCTTCCGCGCCCTCGACGGCATCCGGCGCTTCAGTATCTGCTTCGGCGGTTGCGCACGCTTCGATTGCGCGCCTGATGAGCAGGCGAGGAACTTTGCGGCTCGTCTCGCGCTCAAGCAGTTCGTTCAAAGGAACGATTGCGTCCGGGTCGCGAACATCGCTAAGGGCTTCTACGGCTGCGCGGCGAACCTCCGGGGCGCTGTCTTCGAGCGCGGCCACCAGATGCGGAGTAGCCATTTGATCGCGCACGCTGCCAAGAGCGCGTGCGGCGGAGGCGCGTTCACCCGGCGCTTCCGCTGTGCGCAGATCGTAAGTGGCTTCGTCAAAGTAAGCGTGTTTGATGAAAGCTTCGCGTGCGCGCTCGCGCCGCTCAAGATTGCGCCCGGCTAAGGCCGCAAGCAGTTCTGTCGAAACCAACTGACGAGTCTCTCTGGAAGTAGCGCCGACTACTCTTTCGTTGTAGCTCTCGCCTGCAAGCAGATGCTCGACCTCATCCCTCACGCCTTCAATGCCAACAGGCTTCGCCTCTTCAACGATAGCGGGAGCGGCTTCTACGGCCTCGACCTCCTGCACATCCTCTGTCTCTGCCAGAGCAGCTTCCGCCAACGGCTCGGAAACCTGCTCTTCCGCCGCAACGGGAGCGACGGCTAGCGCAACGGGAACCGTTTTGGCGCTGTCCAAAGTCTTGCTCTCTTTGCCTACGATTTGAGAGAGAGCGTCTTGCTGCGAAACCGGAGCGCGCTGCGTGCGTGAGCGAGCGAAGACCGCTATGCCGAGCGTGAGAACGAGAAGTCCGGCGATTAAAACTATAGGCCAGTTGCGCGCGAGCGCTGCGCCGATTGACGTGCCGGTCGTCGTTGACGGCGCGTTGACGGCTGAAATAATGGAAGGTGCGGGCTGTGCCTGAGCGACTTGATCTGCGGACGGCGCAGCAGTCTCGGTCGCGGACGCTTCGGGCGATGCGAGCGGCGATTCGGTCGCGGCGGGCGACGCCGTTTGCGCGGGCGATGCCATACTCACGAGCGGAGGCAGTTGATTACCGGTTCCCTCTACAGATGCTGTTTGCGCACCATTAGGAGGTCTCTGACCAGCGCCGCCCGATTGCTGGCTTGTGGTCTGCGAAGAGCCAGCGGCTGCATTCGCTTGAAGCGCGTTCGCCTGTTCCCTGGTCATCCCCGGAGGAATAACTGCGCTCCTGTTTCCAGAGGACGAAGAAGCGGTCGAGTTCGCGTTACTGTTTCCAGCCCCGGCGGTCTCGCTCGCGCCCGGAGCGCTGAAGACAACTTCAAGACGATTGAACTTCTGCTGCACGCTGGGCTTTGCGCCCGGTTGAACTCGGAATGAAAGCACAGCGTCGTTGCCTTCGCGCTGCACCTGCACGTCCTCGAACCCTCTGCCGCGCATGTTGCCTTGCGTGCGAGGCGCGTCGGCCTGCGGGATAACAACATAGAAGCGGTCACCGTTGCGATAAGCGCGATAATCGTTTAAGGGCGCGTCCGACGTGATGGTCACGCTTGAGCCTGTTGCCGATTCCGTGCTTCTGAGCGGCGTGATGCTCTTTCGCTTCTGCTGCGGCGGCTCTGCCTGTTGACCGGCATTGCCTTGAGCGGAAGCGGGTCTACGTCCCGGCGGCCTGCGCCCGTGCTGCGCGCGAGCTGCAAGCGACAGGCACAACGCGAGCACGCAAAATGAAAGCACTACGGCCAGTGTGCGATTGATCTTATTCAAGAGAAGTGAGCGGGGCATTTTCTGTTTCATAGGAGGTTCAAAGATGAGCAGGGAAACCGGTTTGCATTATGCAACGCCGGGGGCACTCTTGTCACCACCGATTATACAATCAAGCCGGTTGCATCTGATCTATTTTGTAAACAACTTCCAGAAGAGCCGTCCTGACCTTTTCCGGCACGTTGTCGCGCACAGCCAGATGGCGTAGCTGCTGTAGAAGCTGTGGCTGCCCTGCCATGCCCAAAAGGCGCACAGCGTTTAAGCGAACTTCCATGCTGCCGTGATGCTCGATTGCATCCAGAATCGGTTCCACCTCATTCGCTCTCGCCAATATGGAGAGCAGCGAGAAGGCTTCATAAGCCTGACGACGATCTTCACTTGCAAGACGATCCAGAGCCTGCGAGACCATGCCGCCCTTTATGCACGCTCGCGCGACCTGTTGCAGGATTTCCATATTAGGAGATTCAGCAAGTCGAACGTAAGCGTCTGCGCGGTCAAAGCCTAAGCGTGAAAGCGAGCGTGCGGCGGCAGCGCGAACCTCACGAGCTTCGTCCGCGAACGCTATTATCACAGGCGCGAAGACCGATTCGTGTCCAATGCTGCCAAGACTGCTGACGGCTGTGGATCGAACCGTGCTTTCCGTGTCGCGTGTTGCCATCAACGCCAGCGCATCCACCGCGCGCTGAACCTGGAACTGTGCGAGCGAACGAGCGGCAGCAGTGCGCGCCTCAACGTCCGTGCTCTCAAGTCTCGAAAGCGCCTCTTCCATCTCTTCGTCTTCCAGCCAATCCGGCAACGCTTCAATATCAGTCGCAGGCTCGAAACCTGTTATCTCGCCCGTGAAGACATCCAGTCTTCTTTCGCGCGGGGTGTCCTGCTCGAATGTTAACCCGCCGAGTACCTGTTCGCATTCGAGCGAGCACGCGCTGAGCACGCGGCTCAAAAGCGGGGCGGGGATTTCCGGGTGACGCCATGCTAAATCCAGAAGCGCGCCGATGGCAGCAGGTTGTTTCAACTCGCCCAGGCTGTTCACCGCCTGCGTTCGTACAATCGGCTCCGAGTCGTAAAGCGCTTCGAGCAGGAACGGCAGCGCTGCGGGCGAGCCGACTTCGCCAAGCGTGCGAGCGGCTGAGACACGATCAACCGCGCTATGAGCCAGCAGAAGCGCTGCGCTCTCACGCGCCACAAAACCATAATCCTCCAGCGCCTGACGTGCGCGCTCGCGCGCATCCTCGCCAAGTTCGTCGTCCATCATGCACTTGATGAGTGAAGTTTCTATAGCCCTGCGGTCGTCCGACGAGCGCGATGCCAGCACATCCGAACGATGCGGCTGGCCCAATATCATCTTGTTCACTTCCTGATCCACACGGTACGCGCCGAACAATTCAGGCGTTGAAGGAGCGCGAACATCAAGAGCCTGCTCCTGCGACTCGTTCTGGCCTGAGCGCCCGTTGGATTGAGCAGTCGCCTGCTGATCGCTTGAGCGACGACCCGATCTTCTGCGCTCCGCTCCCTGACCCTGCTCCACCGCGCGTGCGTTGCGCGAACCGCTTTCAGCTTCTGCGGACACCTTAGCCTTTGCCCCTGCCGTCAATCCTTTCGTTTCCTCTTCCGGCCAGAATTCATCTGCTGCGCGGCGTCGCTTGCGTACAACGAAGAACGAAACAATTCCGACCAGCAGCAGCAGAACCATGCTCGTCCACGAAAAGACCCACGAAAAGAAGCCGCCTTCCGCCGAAGTATCCGGCGTGGTCGTCGCCGGAGCGCCCGCGTTCTCGCCTGCGACATTGTTCGCCGTCTGGCTTGCGCTTCCCTGATTAGCGGCAACAAGGAGTTGTTGATCGGCAGGCTGAGCGCTCGCAGGAGGTTGATTGCCCTGCTGTGTCAGTGCCTGACTGTTTTGAACAGCAGCGCTGTTGCGTGGAGTTGCCTGCGCTGGCTGCAACCTCTGGTTTTGAGACTGAGACTGCGAGGCTGACTGCGCTTGCAAAACGGGCGTCGCGCTTCTCGATTCGCGCTGCGTATGTGCAGACGATGCGGCAGACGGACGCTCCTGCGCTCGCTCAATGTGTCGTGCGACTGCTCGCTCTTCTCGTTGCGC
>DATHJK010000115.1:0-7882 GCA_035316225.1 Pyrinomonadaceae bacterium | reverse complement strand
CACCTCTGGGCAGCCCCGCATGATCTCATCAGCGATGTCATCCTCGAAGCTAGCGCCGCCCATGATGACCGGAATGGATGGGTACTTCTCTTTGAGCGCGCGTGCAAGCGCGACGCTGGCGAGGGTCTGCTGGAAAACTACTGAAAAGCCTATTAGCCCGAATCGGCTCCAGTCAATGCTGTTGATGCAAAATTCGATGAAGGCGGGCGCGGCTTCGTCCCGAATTCTTCGTAGGTCGTCGAGGGAGCAGCCTGCAAGTCGGCAGATGCTGCGTAGGTTGTCTTCGTGGATTCTGAAGTAATCGTCTGTGTCTGCAAAATCGTCGAACGCTGCCCTGGTCCAAATCCACTCGCCCACCATGCACGGATAAACGTCGGAGATGGTCTCGTTGATTTGCCAGCCGATGTGCGTGCCGAAGTACATGAACAACGAGAAGGTCTGCGTAGGGATGCCGTGGCTTTCGAGCACAGGCTTGAGAAGGCCCAACTGGAAGGAAGGGAAACGCGCTGATAGCGTGGGCATGCTGACGAGCGCGACTGGTTTATGCACGCTGCTTTTCATATCAAGACTTGATGAGATACCGGCTGCTCTCGGCACTTAGACGCGGACGCATTTCGCAAGTAAGAGGCAGCGCTGCAAAGTTCGACAAGGCGGCACTTGGCCTTCGCGGGCGGCAGATTCGAGCAAGCACGTCGAGTCAGCCGCCCACGAAGGAGCCTTTATCAGCGTTAGATCATCCCTATAAGCGGCCAAAGACCGCTTCGGGCTAAACAAATGGCTCTACTTTTTCTTCGGTGACTCCGGCGCGACCTCTGGAATCACGCGCTGGGGCGCAACCTCCGGATGCACTTCAGGCCGCACCCTTTCCGGTGCGATCTCCGGGCGCACTTTTGGCGCAATCTCCGGGTGTACCTCGGGGCGCACTTTTTCTGGAGGAGCAATCTCAGGCGCAACTTCAGTAATTACTTCGGGCCTGATCTCCTCTCGAATTTCCGGCCTGATCTCCGGCCTTACTTCCGGTCTAATCTCCGGTCTAATCTCGGGACGGATTTCAGGCGCAACTTCGGGATAGACTTCCGGCGCGACCTCGGGAACGATCTCCGGCTTGATCTCCGGTCTGATCTCCTCTCGAATTTCCGGTCTAATCTCAGGCCGGACTTCGGGTCTAACCTCTGGCCGAATCTCCGGTCGAATTTCGGGACGGATTTCCGGTCTAATCTCGGGACGGATTTCCGGTCTGACTTTTGGTGCGACCTCTGGGTGAACCCCAGGTCGAATTTTATCTTTGTCCCCCACTTTGTCCTTGTCGCTCTGTTTATCTTTATCGCTCATAAGAGTTCTCCTGAAGGAAGCTTTGGTTGCAAGATGTCAGAATAGGGTGCATCACCCGATATTCATGGACGACTCGAAACCTTCATATTGCCTCATGAACTTGACCCCTTAGTGGCTTTGCAGCTAGGCAACTGCCCAGACATAAACGAAACAAATTGTTAAGTAGGCGTGAGGCCGACGAAGGTCAGACTTTCGCTGGCAATCGAGTCACACGTCTTGCGAGGCAGCTTGAGAGAATTTCAGACGTGCGAAGATTAAATCTATTGACGCGACGTGTCAACGATAATTTGTAAAATGCAGCGAGCTACGGCCAAAGCCGACCTCTCCCATCACTCTGCTCGGAGCGCCGCCAGAGCGTAGAGTTTGCTGAATGGACGGCTTCATCTATACCAACAAACGATTGAGTAACGTTCGCCGTGCGCGACTGGAGTTACTTCATGCGTCGTCTCAGCGGGGAAGGCTACGAGCAGTCCCGGCTCACCATTCAGGTGGAAGCCTAGCTCCTTCCGACGCGGATCTGCGTTCGCCTCGTAAAATGCCAGCGAGCCGCCGCAGTAAGTATCGGGGGTGGGCTGTGTAGACTGCCGATTGAGGAATATCACGACCGACACGCGGCGAACTCTAAGATGATCGAACTGTAACTGCTCCGTGTTGCCGTCCTGATGTGGGACGAAAAAATCACCCTCTTTATAGAAGAGAAACTGCGGCGATTCGCAGTCGCTCAGCGTGAGTTGAAAATGGCTCTCCACCTTCTCCCTCTGCTCCAGAAGCCGTTGCCTGACAAACTCAGTCGTCTCTGCGGAGAGCATAAAGCGCGTCGTCTTGCGTAAGCTCTCGTCAACAGGGCTGGGCGCGCCCGGTCTGTAGACTGTTGCCGGGCCGCCCCAGGCCAAGCGTGTCTCGGCGATGAGCTGCTCACACGTCTGCGCTTCGAGGAATCCTTCGATGAGGAAGAGCCTGAAGCGTTCAACCAGTTCTGATGTGTGTATGCTCACGATCTCACTACGATTCTATCTTCGAAGATGCAGCAGTCGAGTCCGCTCTTAAGGAGACATGCAATGGCGTCTTCAGGAGTTTCTACTATAGGCTCGCCCATCACATTGAACGAAGTGTTCAGGAGAACGGGCACGCCCGTCGTCTCGTAAAACCGCTTGACTAACTCATAAAATCGCCCGTTCGCCTCGCTTGTGACTGTCTGAAGCCGCCCCGTGCCATCAACGTGAACGACTGCCGGAACCTGTTCCATTTTATCCGCCTTGAATTCACACACACGCAGCATGAATGGGCTGTCGGGTGGAGCGCCGCGCAACTCGAACCAATCATTAACCTCTTCGCGCAGAATAACGGGCGCGAACGGGCGGAAGGCTTCGCGCCTCTTGACCTTCCGATTGAGAATCTCCTTCGCATCGTGGCGGCGCGGATCACAAAGTATACTTCTCTGTCCCAGAGAGCGCGGACCCAATTCCGAACGACCATCGAACCATCCGATGATCTCCCCACGACACAAACGCTGGACAGCTTCTTTGACGATGTTCGTTTCTGTTATAGCTCGAACTTCGGGAAACTTTTCGACTGCCGACGAAACGGACGCGGCAGAGTAAAGATGCCCGCAAGCGTCGTGAATCATCGCCCGCCGCGTGTTATGCCCTGTGAGTTGCCAGAGTCCGTAGTAGGCTGCCCCTATGGCCGGGCCGCTGTCTTCCGCCGCCGCAGGAATATATACCCTCTTGAAGCCGACTTCACGAACAACACGTTCGTTCGCCACGCTATTCAGAGCCACGCCGCCCGCGTAACAAAGATTTTCACTGTGGCAAAGCTGTTTGAGATGGCCCGCCAGATAAAGAACTGCGTCTTCAAGCGCGAACTGGACGGAGGAGGCCAAGCTCTTATACTCCTCCGCGCACGAAGGCCAACGCTCGTCGTGCCCGAACATACCCGGCACGGTGTCCAGAAAATTTAAGTCTCCGCCCGAGATGTCAAAGAACGCCCCTGCTGGCAGTTCTGGTATTCCGTAAGGTGCCAAGCCCATGACCTTCCCTGCCTCCATCGGGTCAGCGAAAATCTGTGCGGCTACAGATGAAAACATTCCGCCAAGACTTCCGAAGCGTGGCATGCCAACGTCTTGCGGCGAGAACCAGTCGCCGCGTTTGACCAGATGCTTCTCCAGGGGAATGATTGAGCTTCCCGACGCCGCGTATAGTGAGATCGTCTCCCATCCGTCCTCGACCTCTTTCTTAACGGCCTTTCGCTCGTCAACTGTCAGGTCACTGAAAGGTGAGCCTGCGCCATCAATTACGAGGATCGCCGATTCCTCGAAACCCGAAGTCGCGAACGCGCTCACGGCGTGCCCTAAGTGATGCGGGATGACGATTGCGGGACGCTGACTTAACACTTCTTTCAGTAGAGGGTTTAGCCTAATGTCTTGTTTAGACTCGCCGGCGCGTCCCTGAATGCAGAGCGCAACGAGACTCAAATCCTGTGGCTCAATGCCTGCGCTGTTGAGGCAGTAAGTTATGGCGCGAGAGGGTTCTGAGCCGTAGATGCGATGACGCTTGAATCGGGTGAGTCGTTCCTCTTGCACGGCGACCACAATCTCGTCGCCTTTCAGCAAGCAAGCAGCGCCGTTGTGAGAAGCGCTGATGCCAAGAATCCACGGCGTCTCATTCATATCATTTAATCTAAGCTTTCTTCCCTGAGTTAATCCTACTCTTAGGGACAAATTCTTCGACCATAAAGAAGCTTGCGCCGCTGCTGCACTGATAAAAGCAGGGCATGCAAGAGACTAAAGCCTTAGTCAGAAGTTTCGGCAAACTTCCCGCTAAGATTTATATCACGATGAACACTTTGGGCAATCTCTTGCGCTTGATCTTAACGGGTGGCGAGCCTAGCGAAACCAAGAATTTGGTAATTCAAGGCGCAGAATCATTATAGTCGAACTGGAATCACGTTATGCTCGAAGAGATTCACTTTATGGTTGAACCGACAACTTTCCAGAATTGACCGCGCTCGATTGCAAAGCGTTGTAATGAGCAAGCAATCGCCATTATTCGGCAAGATTTGCTGAGACAGAGATGCTTGAACGCCTCTAAGATGGTTATTAATAATCTTGAAGGAGAATTAAAAAGAGCATGGCTATAAAAAAGGGCGCTGAGATAGAACCGGCAAAGGGAAAGCTGGGAGTTCTGCTGGTAGGTCTGGGCGCAGTCAGCACTACTTTCATCGCTGGTGTGGAGGCAATAAAAAAAGGGCTGGCCGAGCCAATCGGTAGCCTCACGCAGATGAGCACAATTCGGCTAGGCAGGAGAACGGACAATCGCGTTCCCTATATCAAGGATTTCATTCCGCTCGCAGATTTGAACGATCTGGTCTTCGGCGCATGGGACATTTTTACAGACTCGGCTTACGAGGCGGCAATGCATGCTGGCGTTCTGGAGAAAGAGCTATTGGCCCAGTTGAAAACACCGCTCCAGAAGATAAAGCCTATGCGCGCCGTGTTCGACCAGTTTTACGTTAAGCGCCTGAACGGCACGAACGTAAAAGAGGGAGCGAACAAGATGGAGATGGCCGAGCAGTTGATGGCCGACATCGCGGAGTTTAAGCGAAAGAACAGATGCTCACGCCTTGTGATGGTCTGGGCTGCCTCGACCGAAATATTCCTCAAAACTCACGCGGTTCATAAGACGCTTAAATCCTTCGAGCAGGCGATGCGAAAGAATCATAAAGCGATTGCTCCTTCTATGATCTACGCCTATGCCGCTCTGAAATCCGGCGTGCCATTCGCCAACGGCGCGCCGAATCTCACGGTTGACATTCCTGCCATGCTGGAGCTTGCGCAGCAGAACAATCTGCCTGTTTGCGGTAAGGATTTTAAGACCGGACAGACTCTGATGAAGACCATCATTGCGCCGGGGCTGAAATCTCGCATGCTTGGCCTGCACGGCTGGTATTCCACGAATATCTTGGGAAACCGCGACGGCGAAGTTCTGGACGATCCCGATTCGTTCAAGACTAAGGAAGAGTCGAAGCTATCCGTGCTCGAATACATCCTTCAGCCGGAAGTTTACCCCAAGCTTTACAAGGATTTTTCGCACGTAGTTCGCATCAACTACTACCCGCCGCGCGGAGACAACAAAGAGGGATGGGACAACATAGATATATTCGGCTGGCTGGGCTACCCCATGCAGATTAAGATTGACTTTCTCTGCCGCGATTCCATACTGGCCGCGCCAATCGTGCTTGACCTAGCGCTCTTCATGGATTTGGCCCAGCGCGTAGGAATGAAGGGCGTACAGGAATGGCTCTCCTTCTATTTCAAGTCGCCGCAGACAGCGCCCGGACTTTACCCGGAGCACGATATCTTCATCCAACTGATGAAGCTCAAGAACACTCTGCGTCACCTTAGAGGCGAGGACTTGATTACTCATCTTGGACTCGAATATTACGACTGAGCTTGGCCCATCTCTTATCGAAAAGGCGCGTGATATATCTCACCCATGCGCCTCTTCTCTTCTTTATAGCAGCTAGAAAACCGCGACCGGAAAATCCGATACGTTTTGAGCTATACAGGTTGCGTTTTGGTGCAGCGCTGCGGCCTTTTCGCTCTACGTATTTTGGATAAAGACAGTTACTGTCAGAATCTTTCTGCCACAAATTGTTACCCCGCCAGTTCCCTGCTTCGACGCAGGAAATCTATTTAACTTTCCGTTAGGAATATTTTGTGGTGACAATAGGTTCAATGTCGTATATATAGTGTCAGTCTTAAGCCGGGCGGCCATGAAGACTCTCGCCG
The DNA here is from genome assembly GCA_035316225.1 of Pyrinomonadaceae bacterium. Classification (GTDB taxonomy): domain Bacteria; phylum Acidobacteriota; class Blastocatellia; order Pyrinomonadales; family Pyrinomonadaceae; genus 3-1-20CM-3-53-8. The sequence continues at coordinate 1,761 of DATHJK010000115.1, read as the reverse complement.
CCGGGAAACGAAACATCACGGCAACGCATCAATTGAGATAGCGGTTCGTTCTTTGCATGAGGGTTAGTGGGGCAGAGACGGCAAATGGCTGTCACGCCCTGTGCGTAAGGTAAACGCAGCCGACTCCGACTAATAATCGGCAGTACGCTTTGAAAAGTTGAGTTCGGGCGATTCGTGCTCGCAATAAACTTTTCCGGCCTTGCGCGGATAGTCGCATCGCTCATGCGAAGGAGGACGACCATGATTGCAGAAATGGAGATGGAAACAACTAAAGACACTATGGAGATGGTCTTCCTTGACCCTGATCAGAAGAGTCCGCGTGCGCAGGAGTTTGAAGAAAAACTCTCCGCGCGCATAGTTGGTCAGGAGCGCGCCGTAAGGCGTATGAGCGGGCTTTATCAGATTTTCCTGGCGGGCATGAACCCGCCAAACCGTCCCATTGGAACGATGCTCTTCCTTGGCCCAACGGGTTCCGGCAAAACCCGTGTAATCGAAGCGGCGGCGGAAGTTCTCTTCAGCGACCCTAACGCAGTAGTAAAGATTGACTGCGCGGAGTTTCAGCACTCACACGAGATTGCGAAGCTCATTGGCTCGCCTCCGGGATACCTGGGCCATCGGGAGACGAGTCCCATGTTGACGCAGGAGAACCTGGACCGTTACCACACGGAAGAGACAAAGCTATCGCTGATTCTCTTCGACGAAATTGAAAAGGCTTCTGACAGCCTGTGGCAACTTCTACTTGGCATACTGGACAAAGCCACTCTGACGCTCGGCGACAATCGCCGCGTGGACTTTTCGCGCTCGATGGTGATTATGACCTCGAACCTGGGCGCGCGCGAGATGTCTGAGTTTATTTCGGGCGGCATAGGCTTCGCTTCCAGCAAGGCTACGAAGAACCCGAACGACACGGACGTTGACCAGAAGATTTACCGCACGGCTCTGGAGTCTGCGCGAAAGAAGTTTTCGCCGGAGTTTATGAACCGTATTGATAAGGTCGTGGTCTTCCGCTCGCTCAAAGAGCATCACCTTCGCCAGATTCTGGAGCTTGAGCTTCAGTCGGTTCAGGATCGCATCATGATGAGCGCGGGGACGAAGTTCGTCTTCCAGTGCTCGGACAAGGCCAAGGACATGCTGCTGCGCGAGGGCATTGACTTCAAGTACGGCGCTCGCCACCTGAAGCGCGCAATCGAGCGCTTTCTGGTCTACCCGCTCTCGAATCTTGTAGCGACCGATCAGATCGGCCTCGGCGACCTTGTGCAGATTGACTTGAGCGATGAGACGGGCAAGCTTACTTTCTCGAAGCGCTCGGGCGGCGCGTTGATTCAAGAGGCATTCGAGGACGCTCCTGAGCCTACTGAAGAGCAGACGAAATCCGGCGGCGTCGGCGTGCCGCTCCCTCAAACGAAAGCCGCGCGAAAAGGGCAGGGTCGCGGCGAGAAGACCGAGAGCTAAATTTTCAACCTCACCCTCAAAGAAAGAGCGACCGACTTGAAACATCGGTCGCTCTTCTTTTTTCACATCCGTTTGCAAAACCTTCTATGTTGGCCTTGCGGCATCGGCACTGGCTATTTTATGCAGCGCTTCGTAGGCTATGCGTGAAAGATAGGGATCGTGTGATTCTAATGCTGAGCGCAGCGCAGGAAGGGCTGACGGGTCGGCGATTAGACCGAGCGAGCGAGCGGACTCGCGCCTGACATCCTCTCCTGCTCTTTCGTCCTGTAGCGCTGCGATCAAAGCGGGGACACCCGCGCGACTGAATCA
>DATHJK010000114.1:0-2596 GCA_035316225.1 Pyrinomonadaceae bacterium | reverse complement strand
GGAAAGCTACACCTGGCCGGGTAACGTGCGCGAGCTTGAGAACGCAATCGAGCGCGCAGTGGTAATAGCGCCCGGCGACGAGGTGACGCGCGAATGTCTGCGCACTGAAATCAGCGATCCCGAAACGGCGCGTGCTGCCATGCGAGAAGGCGCAGGCGGCGCGGGCGCGCTAGACCTCAGTCGCGGCGTGAATTTCTACGACGAGGTTCGCCGCTTCGAGATTGACCTGATTCGCCGCGCGCTCGAACAAACAGGCGGTCATCAATCGCGCGCCGCACGTCTTCTGGGAATGAACGCCACCACGCTCAACTCCAAAATCAAAACCTACAACATCAACCTGCGCTCATAACGTTCATTAAGAAATCAGGGAAGCAAATCAATCTCTTGCGCTCTTCTTAGCGCAAAGGTTATTTGTAAGGAAGCGGCGTGTCGCAAGGATTAACAGCGGCGCGATTGCGGCCTTCGGATTTTGCGTTGTTCAGTGCGGCGTCGGCGCGTATGACTAGATCGTTCTCTGATTCGCCGTCGCAGAGGCAGACTGCGCCGACGCTGACGGTCAGGCGAAACTTGTTCGAGCCGTCTGCCATCTCGCATGCTTCCACGCCCGCGCGGATTTTTTCGGCGAGCGCCGCTGCGCCGTTCAAATCCGTTTCAGGCAAGAGCGCCAGAAATTCGTCGCCGCCGTAGCGGAATAGCATGTCGGAGCGGCGCACAGTTTCGCTCAGGACTTGAGCGACCTCTCGAAGCGCAGCGTCGCCTGCGGCGTGCCCGTAGGTATCGTTTATAGACTTAAAATTGTCCAGGTCGAACATCAAACAGGCGAGCGGGCGCGCGTAGCGTCTGGCCTCAGCGTGCTCGTGCGCGAGCGAATATAGTAACTCGTGGCGGTTGTGCAGACCCGTGAGCGAATCCTTTATAGCCTTCTCCTGCGCAAGCTCCGCATCGGCTTCGGCCACTTCGACGCGCGTGCGCAACTGGTCGCGCTCCAGCTTCATGCGCATGGCAACCTGCACGCGCGCCATCAACTCTTCGGCCTTGAAAGGCTTGCTGATGTAATCGTTCGCGCCCAGAGAAAGGCCGCTAACCTTTACGTCCGTTTCGTCGCGCGCAGAGAGGAAGATGATGGGGATGTCGCGCGTCTCCGCATCCTCTTTAATCAGACGACAGGCTTCAAGCCCGTCCATCTGCGGCATCATCACGTCCAGGATTATCAGGTCGGGTTTTTCGCGCTGGCTAGCCTCCACGGCCTGCTGCCCGTTTTCAGCCGTCAGCACGCGAAAGCCCTCGCGCTCAAGACGGCGCTGTATGAGCGCGCGGTTAATAGGCTCGTCGTCGGCCACTAAGATAGTCACGTTGGGTTTAACTGCTTCGGCAATCATCAGGTGATTAGTTTTTACGGTTTGGAAAATATCATCTTGCAGTTGAGTGTAAACCGAAGTGAGATTCACCACAGAGTACACTGAGGGTACACGTAGGATTTCAAATTTGAAATCTCAAATTTCAGATGCTTTATTCTTCGGTGCTTCCTCCGTGGCTTCGGCGGTGAATCATAGACCGGGTAGACTCGATTGCAAATAGAAACAGAATGTTTCGCTGCCAGTTAACATTGGGCCAATCAAGCCTTCTCGTCTGATGCCGATTGCTTGCTGTCCGGTTGAGCAAGGTTTGTTCTAAATGAGCGACGAGATGGTTACAATCTTCTATGGCCGTCCCGGCGTAAAATCGTATAAGCTCCGTGCCGCCTGTTTAAGAATCTGCACCGGGTATTTCAGGAGGCAGGCGAAACCAGAAGGTAGAGCCTTCGCCGGGCGTGGAGTTGACGCCTATGTTGCCGCCCAGCCGCTGCACCAGCCTTTTCGAGACGGCCAGCCCCAACCCCGTGCCGCCGTATGCGCGTGTGTTCGATGTGTCGGCCTGGCGAAACTCTTCAAAGAGATGTGGGAAGGCCGCAACATCAAGCCCGGCACCCGTGTCCGCCACGCTTATCTGCACGCTGCCGATTTCTGTAGGCTCAACGCTTATCTGCACAAAGCCCGTTTCGGTGAACTTGACCGCGTTCGAGAGAAGGTTCGTGAGAATCTGGCGAACGCGCTCGGGGTCTGTGCGCACCACGGGCGCATCCTCGGAGATGATGACCTTGATGTCCAGCCCTTTCACCTCTGCCGCGCCGCGAACGCCCGCGACTGCGCGTCGTATAACTTCGTCGTAAGCGACCGTATCCATGTAAACGGGGAAGCGCTCCTGCTCCATGCGCGCCAAATCCAGAGTGTCTTCGACCATGCGCAGCAGGCTGTCTGCGGAATCGAGTATGGTATGAACGTCTGCTCGCTGCTGCTTATTCATCTCGCCCGAAAAACCGTCCAACAGCATCTGCGCGTAGCCAATGATGGCGTTGAGCGGCGTGCGCAATTCATGCGACATGATGGACATGAACTCCGTCTTGTGCAATTGCGAATGGCGCAAGCTCTCCTGCATAGACTTAGCCGAGTGCGCGTTCTGTCTGGATTCGTGCGCCCACTCAAGATTCTGCATGGCGAGCGCTACGGGGCGCGCAAATAGATCGGCAAGGCGCTGTTCACTCGCGCCAATTTCTGCG
>DATHJK010000113.1:0-4703 GCA_035316225.1 Pyrinomonadaceae bacterium | reverse complement strand
GGCTGTGACCTGCGCCATCATGAAGCCGGAAGATGTTCCCGCATGCCCCGTCAGAAAAGGCGGCAGGTCTTCATTGGAATCCGGGTTGACCAGGCGATCAATACGTCGTTCGCTGATGCTCATCAAATCGGTCAGGGCAATCGTGGCGTAGTCGAAGGCTAGAGCGAGCGGCGCGCCGTGAAAGTTGCCGCCGGAGATTACCTCTTCAGTCTCGGTGAAGACGAGCGGATTGTCTGTGGCGCTTCCAGTCTCAATCTCTACGGCCTCGCGCGCATGATTCAACGCATTGAGCGCTGCGCCATGAACCTGCGGCATGCAGCGAAGCGAGTATGCATCCTGCACGCGCGGGTCGTTCTCTAAATGAGACTTTCGGATTTCGCTGTCGCGCAACAATTCGCGCAGGTGCGCGGCGACTTCCATCTGTCCGCTATGCGGGCGTGCCGCGTGTATGCGCTCGTCGAAAGCTGCGGGCGTGCCGCGCAGCGCTTCCAGAGTCATTGCGCCCGCGATGTCTGCGACGCGCGCGACCTGCAACGCGCGATGAAGCGCGAGCGCGCCAACTGCGGCCATCGCTTGCGTGCCGTTCAGAAGCGCCAGACCTTCTTTGGCCTCCAACTGAAGGGGCTTTATCCCGGCGCGGCGAAGCGCGTCCGCGCTCTCGATTCTTTCGCCTTGATAGAACGCTTCGCCTTCGCCAATCGCGCTTAACGCCAGATGAGCGAGCGGCGCTAAATCTCCGCTCGCGCCGACAGAGCCTTTTTCGGGAATCACTGGATGCACGCCACGCTCTATCATCCAGACGAGCGTGTCAATTACCAGGGCGCGCGCGCCGCTATAACCCAGAGCTAGAACGTTCGCGCGCAGAAGAAGCAGTGCGCGAACCTCTTCTTCCGGTAGCAGCGGGCCAACGCCGCAAGAGTGGCTGCGCACAAGGTTCAGTTGCAGCGCACGCAACTCGCCCGGCGGAATGTGAACGTCCGACAGTTTTCCGAAGCCTGTGTTCACGCCGTAAACTACGCGCCCTTCGGCAACTATCTTCTCAATAACGCGGCGCGACGCTTCAACACGCTCGCGCGCCGCATCCGACAGCGCAACACGCTCAACCCCGCGCACAACCGCCGCCACCTCTTCCAGCGAAAGCCTCTGTCCGTCAAGCTCAAGCATAAAGATTAGAGGTTAGAGGTCAGAGGTTAGAGGTTAGTCAACTGCTTTTTACTAACCTCTAATCTCTGACCTCTAACCTCTTGTCAGTGTCTCCTTCGATGCAGAACCTCTATCGGGCGTATCGGTTGTGTGAATCTGACGGTCGGGAGTCTCCGAGATGTCAGCGCGCTTGAACTGGCCTGTGTTGCTGCCGCGAACGCGCTGGCGCGCCTGTTTCGCGCGGCTCATGCGGCGGTGACGTGTGTTTGCGGCGACGCGCGACAGTCCTGTAACGCGCCCCAGCGTGCCCAGCGAGAACTCATGTTTCGGAAGAACTTCACCCGTAGCCTCGCGCAAGCGCAAGGTAGCGATGGCGAAAACGATTAAGCCCAGATTGAAAATGAAACCTGTTAGAAGAACTACTGAGCCGGGGACTACGCCAACGGCTGCGCGCGATATAAATTCGTCTATGTTGCGCGCGGGCAGTGGATGAAGATAGACCTTCAGATTCCAACTGAGCGCGAGCAGTATGAAGAGCCACAGATAGTTGCGGCGAAGACGACGACCCAGAGCCTCAGACTCGCTGATGGTGAAATGCGGCGTGGTGAGGTCTGCCATCAGGAGTTCCGCCCAGCCGCGATCAATCGTCTGCTGCGGCCCCAGCATCTGCGCGAAGTAGCCTGACTCCATCACGCGCACGCGGCTGGCCCAAATCTCGTAATAGCGATAACGGCGCGCTTCCATGAAGAGGAAGAACGCTACGACTATCGAGTTGATAAGGATGACGAAGTGCGGGTTGGCAGAGGCGCTGAAAGCGAACGAGAGCGTTGCGCCCGCTGTGATGACAGCCCAGTTCGTTGTCGTGTCCAGGCGATTGCGCCACGTGTTCGAGCGCTGAATCTCGCCGCGATAGAAATGTGCCATCGCCGTGTTGAATTCCGACGCCGAGAATTTTATTGCACCGGCCTGGGCTTCCGTGCTCTTTGTGCCGACGGGTATTTCTGTAGCGTGCGGAGACGAGGGCGTGCGCAGGCGTCCTGTGGGGCGATCAGGCGTGCTGGTGGTGTGTGGGCTTACGGGTCTTCCCGGTCGCGTCTCTGTGCTCATCGCCTAAGCCTGATCTCCTCCTGTAATCTCATAGTTAGAAGACTTTCAATTCATCGGCGGTCTAGCGCCCCTTACTCTTTAATCATAGCACGCTACTTGCGCTCAGTGCTTATCATTCCTGCGCGAAGGCCAGCAAGAAAGTAGATTGCGGCGTAAGAAGCCCATCGTCCCCATCGCGCTTGGGCCAATGCGCGAATCTCTCGCTCTGTCATCTTGCGCCAATCGTTGTAGTATTTCTCTACGAACAGGCGCAGCGCCAGATCGCCCGCAGGGAAAACGTCCGTGCGACCGAAGTGAAGCATCAAAGCCCACTCGGCTGTCCAGCGCCCTATGCCTCGCAAGCGTGTGAGACGAGCTATCAAAGTTTCATTCTCCTCATTCTCTAATTCGCTTTCGTCCAACTCGCCCGCAGAGATTCTTTGAGCAAGCTCGATCATGCTCAACGCTTTCGCGCCTGAAAGCCCAATGGCGCGCAAATCCTCTACGCTCGCGCGAGCAATCGCTTCGGGACTGGGAAAGGCGAAGAAGGTTTTATCGCCAGTAGCTATCTGCTCGCCAAACTTTTCAACCATGCGCCGCTTCAACGTCATGGCGACCTTAGTGGAAATCTGCTGCGAGAGTATAGAGATGGCTAATGCTTCAAAGAGCGTGGGCCAACAGGCCAGATGCAGTCCGCGATGCTCCTCTTCCAGTCTCCGCATAAGCTGGTCTTGCGCAACCTGCGCTCGAAATTTTTTCAGATCATGATCGGTGCTGAACATTCGCTCGACAAGCTTCCTTGCTTCGCTCTCTTCCTGACCGGTGAAAGCGCGCTTGTCCGTAAACCACAATGCGAGCGAAGGGCGCGAGCGCGTGCCGCGCGATTCAACGTTCAGCAGGTGAAGCTTTTCGGCGAAGCGGAAGGCGCGTGCGTAGCGTTTGTCTGAAAACACGTCAACAATCTCGCTCTGCGTGAAGCGAAAAAAGCGCGCCGTAGCCGCGAAATCAAAGGGCGCACGAGGCGTAATCTCTATCTCCATTATGCTCGCCAGTGTCGCGCAATGGGGGCGCGCACGTCAAAGTCTTCATGCGCTTGACACTATAGTTTACGCGCTCCTATAGTCTAACTTTGCGTTTATTGCTCGACAGGGTTGGTTATGTTGACAGAGGATGCCGGAATTAGGGCGGACGAGCGCTGGATGCGTCGCGCTCTGCGGGCTGCGCGCGACGCCATGCTGCTCGATGAAGTTCCAATAGGCTGCTGCGTCGTAGTCGGTGACGAGCTTCTATCGGTTGCGGGAAATCGCACACGCACACTTTGCGATCCGACGGCACATGCAGAGATAGTAGCGCTGCGCGAGGCATCATGGATTGCGGGTAACTACAGGCTCACCGACGCCGTTGTTTATTCTACGATTGAGCCTTGCGCCATGTGTGCGGGCGCGCTGGTTCAGGCCAGAGTCAAAAGATTGGTTTACGGCGCACGTGACGAGCGCGCCGGAGCAGTCGATACGCAATTCGGCATCTGCGCCTCAAGCTCCTTGAACCATCAAATCCATGTCACGTCCGGCGTGCTCGAAAGTGAATGCCGCGCAATCATGCAGGAGTTCTTTCGAGCGCGAAGGAAAGCAGATGCTGTATGTCAGATGCCGGATGTTTAGTGACTGACTTACAGCACCCAGCATCTATCTTTTGGAGAGGTCGCATAGTGGTTTAGTGCACCGGTCTCGAAAACCGGAGTGGTCTAACGGCCACCGTGGGTTCGAATCCCACCCTCTCCGCCATATTTCTTTCAAGGTCAACTACTTAGAAGGTAATTGGCGCGCCAGTTCTTTCCTTCCCGCTCACGCCAATTTTGCCACTTGGCGCGAAGTTGGCGCGCCCTCCAAAATGGCGAGTTTCCCCTCTTCCAGACCATCAACCGCGTCCCTGAGCCTCTTCGGGACGCCGTGCGCGTAACCCCGCGTGACTTTGGTGTTGCGCGTCTCGCCCGGCGTGGTCGAGTGGCCCAACAGGTCAGCGATGTCGTACTCGTGGACGTTCGCTGCCCGGAGCCTCGTGGCGAAGGTGTGCCGGAGGTCGTGGAAGTGGAAATTTCCGATCCCCAACTCCTTAACCCCCCGCTCGAAACAGACCATCAACTGGCGACGCTTCCTCCCCGTGCGCTGTGGGGCGAAGATAAACTCGTCCTCGGTCGCGTCCTGCCGCAGGTGCTTTAGAATTTCGAGTGCCCGCGCGGTTAAGGGGACTAGGCGAGGCTTGTCGTTCTTGGTCTGCGTAATGGAGATGAGCTGGTTAGTCCCATCTACATCCGACCACCTAGCGTTGAGCAGTTCGCCCAGCCGCATCCCAACTTCCAAGTCTAACTCCGCCAGCGCGACTACGTGCTCACCGTACCCCGCCAGAGCCTTCATCAGCCGCTCCTCTTCATCGTCCGAACACTGATTCAAGTAGCGTTGTCTTGGCTCTGGCTC
>DATHJK010000112.1:0-7066 GCA_035316225.1 Pyrinomonadaceae bacterium | reverse complement strand
GCGCTTGATGCGGCCACGCCAGTGGGTGAAGAACGGCTTCGTGTTGATGGGCGTGCTCTTTGCAAATGCGTGGCGCGACCCCTTTATGCTCAAACGCGCCCTTCTGGTATTCGCTGCGTTCTCGCTCGTTGCTAGCGGCGTCTACATCGTCAACGATTTTCTGGACAGGAAAAGCGACCTCAATCACCCGCGCAAGCGCTTTCGCCCCTGGCATCTAAAGCTATCTCGGTGAGCGCCGCATTTTCGTTCATGATAATTCTGTGGCTGGTAGGCTTCCTGCTGGGAATACTGGTCTCCAATACCGTCTTCCTCATCCTGCTGATTTACGTTGCGATTAATCTGGCCTACTCGATGGGGCTGAAGCACGTCGTTCTGCTGGACGTGTTCATAATCGCGGGCGGCTTCATGCTGCGCATACTGGCAGGAACGAGCGGGATAGGAATTGCGCCATCGCAGTGGCTGATGCTCTGTGGGCTGATGACTGCACTATTTTTGGGCTTCGCCAAACGGCGCGCAGAGCTTTACGCGCTGTCGGGCGAGACGACGAATCATCGCCGTGTGCTTGAGCATTACTCGCCCGTGCTATTAGACAAGATGATAGTTGTGACGGCGACCTGCGTGATTCTCTGCTACAGCCTTTACACCATGAGTCCCGTCACTATTCAGACGCATCACACAGAGTCGCTCGTCTACACAGTGCCTTTCGTGCTCTACGGAATCTTTCGTTACCTCTACACGCTGCACATTCAGCAGACAGGCACAGACCCCGCACAGGAGCTTTTCCGCGACCCGCATATCCTGGTCTCAATCGTCGGCTGGCTGCTGCTCACTCTCTGGCTAATCTCAACACGGTAACAACGAGAGCAAGTTAGAACATAACGCAAAAAGGTTTGAAATTTACTCTTAGAGCGGATTTCAGTTGAGTGTATGGAACGCTGCGTTCACCACCGAAGGCACCGAAGTACACGGAGATTACACAGAGAAGATAAAAGTATTTGAGATTTCAGATTTCAGATTTGAAATCCTCTGTGCTTCCTCCGTGTGCTCTGTGTCTTCGGTGGTGAATCTTACTTCCCATACGCTCAACTGTAATTCGCTCTAGTTGATTCGCCCGAAGCCGCGCCAACTGTTCTTGTTGTGCCAGTTGATCTGAACATCGCTTGCGTTTATCTCGCGCCACCACTCTTCAAACTCTGCGCGCGAAATGTAGAATGCTGTAGGCGCAATCAGATGGTCGAAGACGATTGAATGCTGCTCGCGCCAGCCGAAGACCGAGATAGCGCTCAGGTAATCGTTGTAGAAGAGATGACTGGCGAGGCGCGCGCCGCTCGCGCTGCGATTCAAGGGGCCATAGACCAGTTTTGTCGCAGCGTACATCACGGCGGTCGGAAGCCGGGAGAGATGCAGCAGAGCGCGCGGGTTGATGCGTGAGGTCAGCCGCTCGCGCAGAGGGTTAATCCATCGTGTTATCCACTGGTTGTTCTCCGCGCCGTAAATCCAGGCCGAAAGGTGGCCGCCCGGTTTGACTTTTTGCGAGAGCGAGATGAACCCTGCGCGCGGGTCTGGCAGGTGATGCAGCACGCCGACCGAAAAAGCGTAGTCGAAGATTCTGGTGAAAGGAAGTTTGTAGATGTCGGCCTGAATGATGTGCGCGTTCTCCATGTGGCGAGTTGCGGCGAAGGCAGTTTCGACAGCCTCGCTCAGATCAATGCCTATGACATCACGCGCTCCCCATTGCGCCGCCAGTTGCGTGTGACGCCCTTTACCGCAGCCGCCTTCAAGCACCACCTTGTCTTTAAAGAACTCAGGCTTGACCGGAGCTATCCAGCCTAAGAACTGGTCTGCGTATAGCTCGTCCTCATGCGTAAAATGACGCCACTCCCAGCCGAAGCTTGCCGCTGTCGCGGCCTTGTCCTCTTCGACTTGATCAAGACGGGCGAAGCGTGGAATGCCTCGCTCGATTGCAAAGGAGTGCGCGCCCGTCTCGCACCGCATCTCGCCCTCTAAAATTTCGTTGCCGTCGCTTCTGGTTACATTCGATAGTTTGATTGCGTCGCCGCACGACGGGCAGGTTAAATACTGTAATAGTCTTTGCTTCATCCTTTTCCAATCTACCTTTAACGATTCACTATCTTAACGAAATCTAATTTATCTCTTCATGCATTGCCTTGCCAAATCTGACGCGCGCGGGTTATTTATCAAGATTATGAATAGAGAGAGGTGGCGCGAATTCTGGCGAGCGCATCGCGCAGACACGTATGCAATATCGCTCCTCGCGCTCTATTTCATAATTTTCTTCGGGCCTATGATCCTGCGCGGCAGGTTCTTTCTCTTCTTCGATTCCTACATAGAGCTATACCCGGAGCGTATGACGGCGTGGAGCATGATTCGACAGGGAACGCTTCCGCTCTGGACGCCGTTGCTCTTGTCCGGTTATCCGCTCCTCTCTATGGCTCAAATCGGTCTGGCTTACCCGCTAACGTGGGGTTATCTGTTCTTGCCCGGACACTGGGCCGAAGAGATTTTTGTTCTTGCTCCATACCTGCTCTGCCCCATATTCACATACGCTTTCGCTCGCCAACTGAAGCGAAGCCGTTTGGCCTCTCTTCTGGCGGCGCTCGCATACGGCTACGGCGGGTTGATGATTATAGGCTACACGCACAACGGGCTGCTGCCGAACTCTACTATGTGGACGCCGCTGGTGCTGCTTGTGATAGATCGTTCACAAACGGAGAGCTTCACGCGCTCATGGCTCTGGGCTACAGTCGCATATTCCATGTCAGTCTTTACGGGCATAGGCCAGGGCTTCTTATTCGTAGGGCTGATGGCGTCTGCTTACGCTCTCTTCCTCGTTCTCTTCCAGCCTGTTCCAAACGGGGAAACGATTCAGGTCAGGAAAGGATGGCTCACATTGATCCGTTGGAGGCCCGTTTTGGTTACGGTCGCGGCGATTGTGACCTCTGCGAGTCTGAATGCTTTTGAAATACTCGAGACCTTCCGAGCGCAGCGAAGAAGTATTCGCAGCAGCCTTAGTTTTGAAATCTTCGCTCAACATTCGTTCACGCCTCTGACCTTCTTAAAGTCGGTTTTAGCTCCAATCTATATCACCAACACCGATCTGGCTACAGGCTATGTGCCGCTCGTCGCGCTTCTTCTGGCGATCTGCGCCGTAGTCGCAACCGTCCGAAACAAACAGCGCGACACGCGCGTCTTCTTCTGGCTGGCCGTAGCCCTGACGGGAGGGGTCTTGATGCTGGGCGTCAACACTCCCGTCTATCCCATGCTCTACTATGTGCCCGTCATCAACAAGTTTCGCGGAGCGGCACGGCACGGTTACGAATGGACGTTCGCCGTAGCCATTCTCTCGGCCTACGGTTGGGATGCAGTCGTAGCAAAATTTTCGGGCGCACGTGACAGGCTAAAGCAAACGACAGGGCGCGAGATTCTGCTGGCAGTAGCTCCGTTAGCCTTGAGCCTGTTAATCGGCCTCGTCTGGTGGCGTGTCACTGGGCCTATAAAGGGCACTAACCTCGATATAGACCTGGCTATAAGCATTGCCCTCTCCATCTATCTACGATGGAAGCTTCTTTTCACTCTTCCTCTTCTGTTCGCTCTCTGGCGAGTATTGAAATGGCCGCAAACACGAATGGGTCTGAGCCTGGCAGCAGTCCTGATAGCTTTAAGCTGTTTTTCCGATCCTTTCATAATGGTTTCCAGATGGTGGTGGCCGCAGACCAAAACGGCAAGTCGAATAACGACGCCCACGTTGCCGACGCGCATGCTCCAGCAATTTCCTCCAGAACAGAACCGCATCTACACGCGCGTTCACCTGGATGCGGAGGAATATAACCCGCAGCCACTATTCGATTCGCAGAACCTGACTATGCTTTACGGTCTTCAGAACGTGGCGGGCTACGAGCCGCTGATGCTTGAGCGCTACAGTCGCGCGCTCGGCAACGCATGGCTCGACGGAGTAGGGACGCGAGGCGAATTCAATCCGGACCCTACACTTTTTCAATCAAGCTCGCACGTGCTAGACCTGCTCAACACGACCTACACGCTTACCTACTCGAATCCGTTGGAAGTTCCAGACCACAGGATTGAAAGGGAGGGAATCAAGTTCGCGCGCTATTACGACAGCTTTACGTTAGAGCACGGGGAATCTTCCAATCTGATGGCTACATTTCCCGCAAGCGGCGACACGCTTGCGATTGTCTCCACGCTATCTTACGGAGCCAGCGCCGGGCAGGGGCTAACGGTTGGCCGCGTGCGAATCATCATGACGGACGGCGAAGTTATAGAGCGAGAGATTCGCGCAGGACTGGACACAGCGGAATGGGCGCACGAACGGCCCGATGTTCTACCGATTGTTCGACACCAGTTGGCTACGATTTTCGATCAGCCCGGCAAGTCCAACGAACCCTTTCCATCTTATCGCTACTGGATACGCATCCCTCTGGGCAAGCGTGTTGATGTCGAGCGAGTGGAGATCAGCAATGTCGCACCCGGCAATATGGCGCTCGTTATCTGGAACACGATTCTTTACGATTCCGCCAATTCGCATTCACAGATTCTTCAGCTTTCGGTTTTCGATAAGAACAAGTGGCGACCTATTTATAATGAGAACAATGTTCTCATCCTGCATAACGAGCGTGCGATGCCGCGCGCGTGGCTGGTGGGGGAAGCCGTAGCGGTTGACGAAGAAGAAGCCCTCGCGCGCATTCGCGGCGAAAGCCAGCAATCGTTCGACCCCGCGCAGACCGCGCTGCTCGAAGTCGCGCCCGAAAATCTTCCAGCCTTGCCTGGCGGGACAATCTCGCCTGACGCTTCTGCGAAGATAGTCTCGTATGAGCCGAACCGTCTGGCGATTGAGACAAGCGCCGGGACGGCTTCCGTTTTAGTCTTGAGCGAAATCAACTATCCGGGTTGGGAGGCGACGGTTGACGGGCAAAAAGCTCAGATTTACTCGACCAATTACTTGCTGCGCGGAGTCGTCCTTCCGAAAGGCTCGCATCGCGTAGAGATGCGCTACACCGCTCCGGCTGCTCGCAACGGAGCGATAATCTCCACCATGACATTATTGCTCATGTGCGGCCTTGCGTTTTACGTTCGGCGCGAATCTGCGAGGAGCAGATTCAAGTAGTAAGCGAAGAATATGAATCAAGGATAGAAAAGAGGTTAGCTGTATTGGTATTTCTTTGCGCTCCTTTGCGTCTTACTTCTTAGCGTGCCTTTGCGGTTAAACTCTAATTCTAACCGCAAAGAGCGCAAAGGGATTCGCAAAGGACGCTAACGAGGGTTCTACTTCTGACTCACATGAAGAGTAAGTTAGAAGATTAACTCTATATTGCAGATTGCGACCGAAAGCTCGCGGTCGTCGTTGCTGTCATCGTCGTTAAGGCTGGGCTGCCATGTCCGGTCGGCTCTTATTTCAAGCTCGTAATCTGCGACAGCGCTGTCTGCGCTCTCAGCAGGAACATCAAGCCAAAGCTCTTGCCATCCAGCTCGCACGATTGAGAGCCAAAGAACGCGCTCGCCGTTTAGAAAAATTTCGAGGCCGAGCGGGCGCTCGTACAGGTCAGGCATGTGCGTTGTTAAATCGAAACTGAGCCGCCTGACTTTCGCAGACCTGAATCGCACGCGCGCTCGCTCGCTCATCCAGCGCGCGACGGGAGGAAAGTTCGCCGCCTCGTGCCAGCCGGAATCAAAAGCGGCGTGCGTAGAGCGATCAAGACAGACGGATTGATGCCCGCTTGCAATGATTGCAGAAGGGAAGAGATTCGCGCGATCCATCTGCTCGTTGTAGAAGCTGCCGAGCGGCTGTGCCGACGCTTTGACGAACGTGTAGCCGCTCTGCGGCATTCGTATTCCCTGCTCGGAAATCTTACCGAACACGTAGCCCATAGCCATGTTGAATGCTCGCCGCTCTTTGAAGGAGAGGGAGCGCAGGTAATCAAGAAAGTCCGGGTCGCAGACCTGCATCCCGTATTCGTCTGTGAGCTTGGTCATCACATCGCTCGGCAGGCAGACGCCGAAGCGCGGCTCTGTACGCACGTGCCCGAAAAACTTTTGGAAGCGCGCGGCTATAGAAGCTTCGTCTTCCATCCCCACGTGGCCGTCAACCTGAACAAAGCGACGCAGTTCATCCTCCGACATCTCGTGGTAATCCTTCTGCCAGTCGCGGTTCATGCTCTCTATGCCGTGCAGCGTCACTCCATTGGGGCGCAGCACGCGCCTAACCTCCGCC
The DNA here is from genome assembly GCA_035316225.1 of Pyrinomonadaceae bacterium. Classification (GTDB taxonomy): domain Bacteria; phylum Acidobacteriota; class Blastocatellia; order Pyrinomonadales; family Pyrinomonadaceae; genus 3-1-20CM-3-53-8. The sequence continues at coordinate 819 of DATHJK010000112.1, read as the reverse complement.
AGCACAGCATCCTTCTCTGCAAACTCCACGTGACCCATCACGTCAAGGCTAACGACGTAATCGAAACTATTATCGGGAAAGGGAAGCGCCGTGAGACGCGCAACGTAGGCCGCGTCGTAGCCGTTCGCATGAGAACGGCTCGCGCACGCATCGGAGATGTCAACGCCAATGAGCGTCACGCTCTTTCTTTTCAGCAGCGCGAGCACGCCACCGCCGCAGCCCAAATCCAGCACGCGGGAATTGCGGCGCACGTTGTCGTAAACCCAGAGGGTGCGCGCCCAGCGAATGTCGAAGCGGTTGAGCGCATCGAAGTAGCGCGCATCAAGAAGCTCGTCCGATACGAACCGCGTGCGATAAAAGTGCGCGAGGTCGCTTATACCTGCGCGCTCGTAAAGATTCTCTTTCTCTCGCTCGGACGACAAACTTTCTCCTCTTCCTTTCGATTCATTATCGCGCATCAATCTCTATCCACTCTACGTTGATGCCGAGCCGCCGCGTCTCGTTCGCAATCGCGCCGATTGACTTTGGCGATACAACGTCGGGCATCTCGAAGCTAATCACATTCTTTTCGGAGAGCGCGCCGCGTGGCAAATCTATAGAAAACTCCTGCATCTCCTGGTTGCTCAACTGCCATGTCGCCACAGTCTTTCCGTTGAGCGAAACCTGAACGTGCTGCACGTCCAGTTTTCCCGGCGAGGTGAAAGGCAGCAGCTTGATACGCAACACAGAGTCTCGAATCTCGTCAGCGCGCAGGCCGAAGACTATGAGAGCGTGCATGGACTCGCTCCAACGGCCAAAAGGTTCTCGCACGCTCCACCC
>DATHJK010000111.1:0-5096 GCA_035316225.1 Pyrinomonadaceae bacterium | reverse complement strand
ACGTGCGCGCCGCCACGGACGTTACGGGCTTTGCGCTTCTGGGCCATGCGTGGGAGATGGCGCGGGCAAGCCGGGTCACGATTGAGATTGATTCTGCGAAAGTCCCACAGATTCCTGGCGCTTTTGAACTGGCAGCACAAGGGCTTCTCACAAGCGGCGATAAGAGCAACAGGCTTTACGTTGGCGAAGATATAGAGATAAGCGGCGGAGTTGACGAAAACCTTCTACGCCTTTTCTACGACCCGCAGACTGCCGGAGGCATGCTCATCTCTATCTCTACAGACCGCGCAAATGAACTTCTGGCGCGCCTACATAAAACATACGCTCACGCCTCAATCATAGGTCGCGTCACGATGCGAGGCTCGCACTCAATTGTCGTTCGGTGATCTTTCAGGCAGAAGATTCGAGAGACGGTCTGCCCATTCAGGGTCAAGATTCATAAGGATGCGGTACTGCTCCATGGCGGCCTCGCGGTTGCCCGTCTTGACGTAAGCGCTTCCCAGATTGTAATGAGCTTTGGCGAAATCCGGCTTCAGATTAATCGCATATTGAAACGCTTCAATCGCCTCCTGGTAGCGATTCATCTGCATGTAAACCTCGCCCAGATTGTTGCGAGGCTTGTAATCGTCTGGACGATAAAGAATCTGCTGGTTATAAGCCCAGACGGCCTCGTGCAATCGGCCCGCCTGTTGATAGCCCTGCCCAAGTCTTTCGTAAGCGATGACGAAATCCGGCCTCACCATCACGGCGCGCCTGTACGAGGTAAGCTCATCTTCCGTGCGTCCCATCTTTCCATAGGTGCGCCCAAGATAGTAGTAGGCTTCAGCGCTTTCCGGCCTGAGCGTGACTGCTTTTCTGTAAGCTTCGACCGATTCTCTGTACTGCCCCAGAGCGAAATAGGCCGCGCCTATGTTCATGTAAGATTCAAAAGAATCTGGACGAAGAGCAATAGCCTGTCTTGAAGCCCTGAGCGCTTCTTCGTGATGGCCCAGCTTCCCCTGACAAAAACCTGATTGCGCCCACGGCTCAGCGTATCGCGGGTCTGCATCCGTCGCCTTCTTAAAGTAGATAAGCGCAGTATCACAATCGTCGCGCGAGAGAAACGCCAGACCCTGATTGTAAAATCGCTCGGCGGTTGCGCGCTGGCTACGGCTAGTTTCAACTGAAAGACCGCCTAGAGTCTTCAACGTCCCGGCCTGTAGCTGCGCTATGCGATCAGACGGAACTGCGAAGTTTAAGCTCTGGCCCTCAGCCAACTGCAAAGTGGCTACGCCTATCACCTGACCCTGCATGTTGACCACGGGGCTGCCACTTGATCCCGGCGAGATGGGCGCTGTTATCTGAATGATTCGACCAAAATTCGGGATGTCGCGCACAGCGGAGACTATACCGTTCGAGACAGAGCCTTCCAGACCGAGCGGGTTGCCTATGACGACGATTGATTCGCCCTCCTGCGGTGACGTGCGAACAAGCTGCAATGGAGTGACAGTGTTCGGCGGAACGTCAACCTGCAACAGCGCGACATCGCCCTCGCCGTCCACTGCGAGCACGCCTTTGACTGGAAAAGTGTTTCCGCTCGCAAGATGAACTTCCGCCTTGTACGCTCCTTCGATGACGTGCCGGTTCGTGACGGCGCGGTCGGGCGCTATGAAGAAGCCGCTGCCGCGTGAGAGCTTCTGGCCTCTTGAATCGTAAGTGATGATGGACACAACCGACGGCTTGATGCGCCGCACGAGTTCGGGCAGGTACTCTTCCTGCGCGCGCACACACGGCAGCGCTACGAGGGTTAGAAGAAAGATTTGAAGAAGCGCCGTTCGTCTCATCAAAAGTAGATCAACTCAAAACTCTAAATAAATCATTCAATTCTTTGCGCGCTTACGTCTTTTCTTTGCGCCTTTGCGAGAAACCTCAACGCTCTTTATCTTGAGCTTCAAGTGAATTGCAGACTCACGCAAAGGCGCAAAGAGAAGACGTAAGCTCGCAAAGAAGCTCTGCAATCGAATCACGTCCCGGCTATCTCATCGTAAATCGCTTTGGTTGATTTGTGCGAGCCTATGATGAATGCGCCTGTCTCGGACGAGAAGTAATGCTTGCCGTTCGGCGTCTCGAACTCTATCCAAGAGATAGCGCCGTTGGGCCAAGGGACTTTCCCCAGGAAAGCTGCGCGAGAGTTCTGCGGCGTAAATTGAAGCTCAACGGGCGTGCCGGAATTGGTCTCTATGAAGAAGTGCAGCACGCCCGGAGTAATTACCAGAATCCCTGCGCCTTCCCATGGAAAGATTTTGAAAAAACTCTTGAAGCGCTGCTGCGATGCGTAGCGAACGGGATGCCAACGGTTACCGGTGGCGAACTGTCCCAGACGATTCATTAACGCCTCGCGTATGCGCTTGCGTTTATTGTTCTGGTAGAAGACGTAAATGATGAAAGCGAAGAATGGCAGCAGGGCAAACGCTGTTGCGAAGAGAAGCACGATGATCGTGAATACTTGTGTGGCATCGTCATTCATCGTCCTTCAATCCTCGTCAACTGGAAAATGCTTGATGCTGCACGCGCGCGACTACATCGTCTAGCGAAACGTCTTCAGATTTCTTCGCAGCGCGCTCGAAAAGCTCCACAGCGCCGCTCGCAAGCTTTTTGCCTACGGTGATGCGATAGGGGACGCCTATCAAATCAGCATCCTTGAATTTTACGCCCGCGCGCTCGTCCCGATCATCAAGAAGCACGTCTAATCCAGCGCCGCGCAACTCTTTATAAAGCCTCTCACCTGCATCACGCATCGCCTCGTCTCTGGTATTCGTGACCGTAACGATTACATCGAACGGCGCAATCGCCCTGGGCCAGATAACACCGTCCGCGTCATTGTTCTGCTCAATCGCAGCCGACATGATTCGCTCTACTCCAATGCCGTAGCTGCCCATCACAATCGGCACTTCCTTGCCGTCAGCCGTTAGCACCGTCGCTCCCATTGAATCCGAATACTTCGTGCCGAGCTTGAAGATGTGCCCGATCTCCATAGCCTTGAAAACCTCTAGCGTACCCTGTTCGCAACGACGGCATACCTCGCCTGCCACAACCGTGCGCAGGTCTACCCAACGGTCAGGCCGTATGTCGCGCTCGATGTCAACACCGCGCAAGTGGTGATCATCTTTATTCGCGCCGGTCGTCATGTTACGCCGCCCCCGCAAAGCTTTGTCAGCTAAAATAATAAGGTCGGGAACTGGCACATCTCTTACAATTTCAGTTCCAAAATATTTAGCTTCAATTGTTTTCCCTTTGACCTTTTCTCTTGCACCCACGCCTCCAAGACTTCCAGGACCAGCATCGAATAGGCGACGTATGTCATCGTGATTAGCAGGGCGTACTTCCGCACTGGTGAAAACACCTTTGACAACTTCGCCAAGCATATCAGTGAGTTTGGTCTCATGCAGTTGATGGTCGCCACGCAGTAAGATAAGTATCGGCTGTGATTCATACTTAGTCCCATGATTGTCTATTTCAATCTGATCAACCATGTAGACAAGGGATTTAATCTGTCGCTCGGCAGCAGCGCCGCCCGGAAACGTCGTCAAGTCTTCAATTGTGCGAACGCCCGGAGTGGGAAACTCTTCAGGCGCATCCGGCCCCGCTTCATCTTCAACAACAGGCAGAAGCGAAGTCGCTTTCTCAAGATTGCCTGCGTAGCCGCAATTCGCGCAGACGGCTATAAAATCTTCGCCAGCGTTGGTGCGCGCCATGAACTCGCTCGATTCCGAGCCGCCCATTGCGCCCGACGAGGCTTCTACAATGTGATACTTCAACCCGCAACGGTCGAAGATTTTTTTGTAAGCCTCGCGCTGAGCTACGAATGATTTGTCCAACCCTGCGCGATCAACGTCGAACGAGTATGCGTCCTTCATTATGAACTGGCGCAGACGCATCAAGCCAGATTTCGGTCGCTCTTCGTCGCGGAATTTCGTCTGAATCTGATACCAGACCTGCGGTAGCTCTTTGTACGAGCGAATCTCGTGGCGGGCAATCGCCGTAAAAATCTCTTCATGAGTCATGCCCAGACACAGTTCCGCTCCCTTGCGATCTTCCAGACGAAACATGGTCTGTCCCATCACGTCCCATCGCCCAGACTCTTTCCAGACATCGGCAGGATGAATCGCGGGCAGAAAGAATTCCTGCCCGCCAATGGCGTCCATCTCTTCGCGTATGATCTTCATTGCGCGTTGCGCTACACGCCAGCCTAAGGGGAGAAACGAATAGATGCCCGCGCCCAGTTGTCGTATGTAGCCCGCACGCAAAAGCAGGCGATGCGAAACGACCTCTGCGTCGGCAGGGTCTTCACGTAGTGTTGGAATAAAATATTCTGACCAGCGCATGAAATTTTTTTTGGAAAATACTCCTCGACATCAAACTCATGTTTAAGAACATCTCATTCTCGCAAAGCCTGAGCATGTAACGCAACTTTGTATCGCTGAAGAATGGTTGCTAGCCGCGCGAAGCGTGATGTAACATCATCATCTGCACGCCTTTATCTATCTCTTTTGGGGTTTTCAGAGAATGAAGATTGCACTCGCCAGCGACCACGCGGGCTACGCGGAGAAAGAGCGATTGAAACCGTTGCTGGAAGAACTCGGCCTTGAAGTCGAGGACTTCGGCACGGTTTCGGAAGAGTCTGTTGATTATCCTGATTATGCGCGGAAAGTTGCTGAAGCGGTCGCGCGCGGGGAAGCAGAACAGGGCGTGCTCGTCTGCGGCTCAGGCACAGGTATGGCTATAACTGCAAACAAAATCACGGGCGTGCGCGCTGCCGTCGCATGGTCTGAAGAGACCGCGCGACTTGCCCGCCAGCACAACGACGCCAACGTTCTTGCCATCGGCGCTCGCACTACGCCGCAAAATGATATACAGAATATAGTGCGCGCATGGTTCGACACGAAGTTCGACGGTGGTCGCCATGCTGCGAGAGTTGAGAAAATAAAGCAGATTGAAAACAATGCAGAGCCAGGAAGCCTGAGAGGTAGCGAAGACGCTATAGCACGCTAGCTGACGAGGTTTGAGATGTCAAAGACAATTGCACCAATTGAAGATGAGAAGCGAGGGTGGATTTT
>DATHJK010000110.1:0-3301 GCA_035316225.1 Pyrinomonadaceae bacterium | reverse complement strand
TGCGAAACGTGCCCATAGTAGCCGTTTCCGCGCACGATACGGCGGACTTTCATGCAGACGCTCTGGCCGCAGGCTGCAATGATTACGTGACCAAGCCGATTGACTTCGATCAGCTTGAGGCTCTTTTAGATCGTCTGCTGCCGAAAAAAACTGTAAAAACAGAAGATTGAAGGCGTGCGACCTGCTTAAAATCCTCGCAAGTAGCATTGCCTCAACTCTTACTTCTTGTTCATCTGGCTCTCACATGCCTGACGAATACTCTTTAATTCTGAGAAAGCACGAAGAGGCGATCATACGCGCGTGGGTGGATGACATCTACGCGGACAATCGTATTGATCTGACTACGTTAATACCGTACGGGCAGCTTGTTGACCATCTGCCGGACATACTGGATGAACTGGGGCATCTGCTGGACGAATTGGCCGATGAGGCCGAAATTCAGGAGGCCACGCGGCGTATGCGCTCTCTGCCGCATGTGCGTTTCCGTCAGGGCGCGATGATTGACGAAGTGGCACGCGAGTTGATTATTCTACGTAAGGTTCTGAACCAGTTTTTATGGCGCGAGGGTTTAAGCGCCACAAGCGGAGACATCTGGGAGTTGCGCGACGCGCTCAGGCGTGCGGACACTTTTTTTGATGAGATGATAGCCCAAGTTATACTGATATATTCGGCCAGCTTCAGACCGCCTGTCGAGACGCGCTCTTCAATTTGGCCGCCGCCGCGACGCCGCAAGACTGACACTCCCGGAAGAAAAGATTCCTGATGGGGGAACTTCATGCAACAGCACTCTTGCGCAGCGTTCGCTCAAAGCTTCTAATATTGCTCGCCGCGCTCTCGCTTCCACTATTGATAGTGGGACTCTATCAGCTCAACAGCCACAGGCGCACGCAGAGCGAGCAGGCTGCTAACTTGATACGCATTGAGACTACGGCAGCCGCAGGTACGCTTGCTTCATGGCTCGAAGCTCATCCAGATGCGCAAGACAATCAGATAGCAGATGAAGAGGCGCGCAGTCTTTACGCGCATGTGGCCCAGAGCGTTTCGTCCGACTCGGTTTCCGCGCTTGCCATCTATGATTCAAAAGGCGCGTTGATAAAAAACCCGTCGGGAAACTCTCTATCCTCTCCACTAGAACATTCGCAGGCTTCGATTGAGCAACGCCTGTGGAGTGACGGCGTGACGCGCCTTACAGGCACGAGGCGCGTTGAGCCTGTCGGGTGGAGTGTGGCTGTGGGACTGCCGCTGAAACATAACCTGCTTTCCAGCGAATCCATACTCGTGCTCGCAGCGACATGGGCGCTAGTGCTGATAGCTTCCATCTTTCTGGGCGTGTGGGCGGTCGGTCGATTCACGAAGCCTTTGCTGAAACTTGCCGCTACCGTTTCAAATCTGGGCGAGGGGCATTTGCACGAGCGCGTAGCCGTAGAGACGGATGACGAGGTTGGAGAGTTGGCCCAACGGTTCAACTCTATGGCCGCACACCTTGAGACGAAATTCTCAGAGCTGCAAATTCAGGGTGCGTTCATTGAAGAGGTTCTTGACGGGTTGCCGCTTGGAGTTGTTGTGCTCGATTCCAACTTGATGGTGCACAGGGCGAACGCTGCGTTCGCCGGATTCATTGGTCGTGCGCCGGATGCCCTGAAGTATCGCGGCCTGTATGAGGCAGCCGCAGGATTCGCCGTGTTGAGCGACGTGGTTGAAGATGTGCGCCGCACGCGACGCCCATTTGTTACCTACGGGCTTCCGCTGAACCTGATAGCACGCACGCAAGGTGACGGTGAGGAAACGGATGCGCAGTCGGCATGGGACGTAGCTATCTGGCCCATGTCAGAGCGAAGCGCCACGCGCGGCGACCTGATTCTGGTTATCTCCGAAGTCTCAAAGCGCGTGCGCGCCGAGCGCCTTGCCACCTCAGCCTTCGCGCTTGAGAGAATGCGAGCCGCAGAGCTTGAAAGCGTAATCACACAGATGAGCGAGGGAGTCATAATCATTGACCGCCAGCGCCGCTATAAAATCAATCCGGCTGCCGCAAGCATCATAGGACGAAAGCCGGAGGATTTCCGCGACGGCGCAGAGGCATTGATGGAAGACATTCAACTGCTAGGCGCTGACGGCAACAAGGCAGCAGTGGAAGCAACACCTCTGTGGCGAGCGCTTATGCGCCGTGAGCTTGTCGGCCTTGAGCAATGGAAGATCGCGCACGCGGACGGAAGCACACGTGTGGTTTCCATTAGCGCCACACCGCTTACAGGCGAGGACAGCAAGCCTGAGGGCGCTGTGGCCGTTTTTCGAGATATTACGGAAGGTGTTCTCAGCCATGAAGAGTTGGTCGCAGCCTACGACCGTTTGCGAGAGCACGACCGCTTAAAGTCTGCGTTCGTGACCAATATCAGCCACGAGCTGCGCACGCCGCTCAATGTCATCATAGGTCTCTCTCAACTTCTTGAGCGAGATCGTCGCCTGCCGCTCGCAGACTTGCAGAGGGAAGCCGTTGTTCGTATGGAGCGAAACGCGCGCTCGCTACTGGAAATGGTCAACGACCTTCTGGACTATTCAAGGCTGGAAGCAGGACGCGCCGCGCTTCATCTGGAAAAAATCGGCGTGGGCGAAATCGTAAACGAAGTCATTGCCGATTACGCGGCGGAGATAAAAGAGAAGCACGTGGAGATAAGCGCGGAAGTCGCGCCGGAGCTAAGCCCGGTTCTGACAGACCGCCACAAGCTCTCTCAGGTTTTGTCGAATCTGGTCGGCAATGCGATTAAGTTCACGACTGAGGGCAGCATCACTATCAAGGCCGCGCCCGTTGACGAGCAGTTCTGGTACATGGAAGTGAGCGACACCGGAATAGGTATGACAAGAGAAGCGCTCGGCTACATCTTTGAAGAGTTTCGGCAAGTTGACGACCGGCTGGCTCGCACCTACGGCGGCACGGGGCTTGGTCTTGCGATAACAAAAAAGATTGTGGAGTTGTTGGAAGGCGAGATTTCCGTCGAAAGTCTACCTAGTAAGGGCAGCAGCTTTCGCATCACCTGGCCGCGCGCTGTGCGCCAGCGCACGGGCACAGGGTCGCTTGTAGAAAAAGCCGTGCCCGAACCGAGCAGATCATTTTATCAGGTGCGTTAGTCTAAAAATTATTTGAGGGCAATGGAGGGAACAAAGTTTCAGCGCAATGTGTCTAAAGAATTGACAATTGCTGTGGCGGCGAGATAATTCCCGTAAAATCTCAAGCTCTCTTAAAGTAGTGTCCTGCTTTGAAAATTAAAGCTAAATTTACCTGGCTAAGATTTTCAATTGCAGGACT
>DATHJK010000109.1:0-4012 GCA_035316225.1 Pyrinomonadaceae bacterium | reverse complement strand
TCTTGACGGAAGAGTGCGTCGGTCAGAGAACCGAACTTGAAATCATCAGGCGCACGGAAAAACTTTCGCTCGCGGTTTTCCCGCAGGAATCTGCGCGAGAGGCGGGCAAGTAGTAGCAGATAAGAAGCGTAATGAGTCAGTCTGAAGTTCCGGCTCTAGTATTTATTGAGACTTCAACTTGAAACTGAGCCAACAGGGTAAGAAGAGAACCAACATCAACAGAGAAAGGAAAGATGTAAGATGAGTGAACTGGTTAGAGAGATTCAGGGAGGCGATTTTGAGCAGGAAGTGCTCAATGCGACGGAACCTGTGCTGGTTGATTTCTGGGCTGCATGGTGCCCGCCGTGCAGAATGATACAGCCTACACTTGAGACGCTTGCGCACGAGTATGAAGGGACGGCGCGAATTGTAAAGGTTGACGTTGACAGCGAGCAGGCTCTATCTCAGCGTTATGGGATAAAGGCTCTGCCGACTCTGGTTCTATTCAAAGGCGGCAAAGAAGAGGAGCGCATCGTAGGAGCTGCGAACAAAGAGACGTTTTCGCGTCTGATTGACAGGTATATCGCTGCGGCCAAAACTGCTGCGTAAAATTCAGGAACGGAGAAAACTAGATGAAAGCCATTCGTGTGCATGAAACGGGCGCGCCTGATGTTTTGCATCTGGAAGAAGTGGCTGACCTGCATCCAGAGCCAGGTCAGGTAAAGGTGCGCGTTCAGGCGGCGGGCGTCAATCCCGTTGATGTTTACATTCGCTCAGGCATGTATCCTGTGAAACCTCCTCTGCCTTACACGCCCGGATCAGATGCTGCGGGCGTTGTCGAAGAGATAGGCGAGAGAGTTTCCAGTGTGAAAGTCGGCGACAGAGTTTATACGGCAGGAACTCTTTCGGGCGCTTACGCCGAGCAGGCGCTGTGCGATGAATCGCAGGTTCACAAGCTTCCTGATGCAATCACATTCGCGCAGGGCGCAGGCGTGAACGTGCCTTACGCGACTGCCTATCGCGCCCTCTTCTACCGGGCGCACGCTCTGCCGGGCGAGGCGGTTCTTGTACACGGCGCAAGCGGCGGAGTCGGCATCGCATCGGTGCAGATAGCTCGCGCGCATGGCTTGACTGTGATTGGAACGGGCGGCACGGAAGAAGGCAAACGGCTTGTGCGCGAGCAGGGCGCGCATCACGTTTTCGATCATCACGCGCCGGATTATCTGAAAGAGATTGTGGCGCTGACGGGCGGGCGCGGCGTTGACCTTATTCTGGAGATGCTGGCGAACGTAAATCTTGCAAACGATCTGGGCGCGCTTGCTCAGAAGGGGCGGGTTGTTGTCATAGGCAGTCGCGGCCCTGTTGAAATTGACCCGCGCGCTACGATGGGGCGTGATTCCAGTATCTTGGGCATGTCGCTGAACAACGCCTCGCCCGAAGAGCTTTCCAGCATACATGCCGCGCTCGTAGCCGGTTTGGAGAACGGCACGCTGCGGCCTGTCGTCGGGCAGGAGATACCTTTGCAGGATGCTGCGCGCGCGCACAGGGTCGTGATGGAGCCGGGCGCTTACGGCAAAATTGTGCTGATTCCTTGAAGGGAGCGAGGCTAGGATGAATAGCGAGAATGACAGAGCATTGCGCGAGCACCTGCTTTATCTATTGCGCGGCGGCGGGGCGCACATCAGTTTCGATAAAGTCGTGAAAGATTTTCCGGTCGAGACTGTGAACCGTAAGGCCGGAGATATTCCGTACACGCCCTGGCAGGTTTTGGAGCACATGCGAATCGCTCAGCGGGACATACTGGAATTCAGTCGCAACGCCGCGCACGTTTCCCCCAATTGGCCCGAAGGCTACTGGCCCGAGCCTGCTGAGTCAGGTGATGAAGAAAGCTGGAAGAGAACTGTCGAAGCTTTTCGCTCTGACCTGACGGAGATGGAGCAGCTTCTTGAAGATTCTGAAACCGATCTATTCACGCCCATCCCGCACGGCGACGGGCAGACCATCTTACGCGAGGCGCTGCTCGTAGCGGATCACAACGCATATCATCTCGGCGTTCTCGTCACGTTGAAGAGGTTGCTGGCAGGCGAGTGATGACGCCAAGACGCTAAAAATAATTAGACGCACTCGCAGCTTACGACGAGTTCAACTAACTGGCCGCTCGGGAAGGGGTTGCATTGCGTGAAAGTCGTGGTAGAAGCGCTCTATGTAATCGCTTAGAAGTTGGTCTATGCGCGCAGGGTCTTCTGAACGAACGATAAGTCCGACGTGGTAGCGTTTGTTCAGTCGCCATGCGATTTCTGCATCCTGATAAGCGGAAGTATCTGGAATCTCCTGGCGTGCGAGCGATACGATCAGCCCGCCGAATTCATCACTGTGCGCGGGAAGCTGGTATGAGCCGTCGCCGCGCGCAATTTCTACCCTGGCCCACTCGACCCAGAGGTTCATACCTGTGGTCGCTTCAATCAGTTCTACAATGTGTGCGCCGCCTGCGCGTGCAGAAGTTTCAAGAAAATAGAACTGGCCGTCTTCGCCTTTTATGAATTCGGTGTGCGATACGCCGCGCATTAATCCCATAGCGCTCAGAACTTCTGCATTCAAGCTTTTCAACTTCAGAGCGTCCGGGGATTCGCGCTGCATTGTTCTGGTTGTGAAGATGCCGCCTTCATGCGCGACTTCCAGTGGTGGGTGGCCGTATTCATGAGCCTCCGCAAAGATGATTTCGCGCTCGTCTACTATGGAATCAACGTGATAGATGCCGCCGGGAACGAAGCGCTCCATCAAGTAATAGGACTGTTTGTCGTTTAAGCTTTCTAAATGCTCCCAGAATTTTTCCCGCGACTCTATCTTCTTGATGCCTGTGGATGAAGCTTCGAAGCGAGGCTTGACGAGCCAGGGCGCAGGGACGCGAGCCATGAATTCGTTCAGGCTAGCGTAATTCAGCACGTGAATAAATTCAGGGACAGGGATTCCCACTTCGGCTGCGCGCATGCGCATGGCAAGCTTATCGCGGAAGTAGCGCGTAGTCGTCTCGCCCAGTCCGGGCACTCGCAGATGCTCGCGCAGCGCCGCAGCCGTTTCAAGATCAAAATCGTCCAGCGGGACTATCCTATCAATCGTTTCCGTGCGCGCAAGGAAGTTGACGCCTGAGAGCACATGCTGAAGATTCCACTTCTTCGCTTCGTCCGGCATCAGGAAAATCTCGTCGATGCTTTCGAGCGGCCAGACCTGTTTGCCCACGCTCTCCGAGGTCAGCAGGATAACGCGACAGCCCTGACGCTTGCACTCGCGCAAGAATTCCTGACCCTTTTCGTAGCTGGCAAGGCATAAAACGGTGAGCGGTCTGGAGTCCGGCATGACAGGCTACCTCTTCGCGAAAAGAATTGGAGTAAATGATAGCGAATTATAAGTTCAGTACAACACGCTGTCTATCGGATGTAAACTAATCTTCACGCAATTATGAAACATTAATAACGTGCGATTGATTAGAATCTGAAGACTGAAAGGGGAAAAGATGAGTTGGGAAAAGAACATTATTGACGACGATAAGGGAATTCGTGACCTGCTGGCCGAAACAAAGCGCATAGCTGTGCTCGGCATCAAGACGGAAGAGCAATCCTTCCAACCGGCGTTCTACGTCCCGCGCTACATGGCCTCCGCAGGGTTCGAGATAATTCCCGTGCCCGTTTACTACCCTGAAGTGACAGAGATATTAGGACAGAAAGTTTATCGCGCACTGGTTGACGTGCCCGGCATGATTGACCTAGTGAATGTGTTCCGGCGTTCGCACGACATCGATAAACATATCGAAGACATTCTTGAGAAGAGACCGAAAGCGGTCTGGTTTCAATCCGGGATAAGGAACGACGCAGCGGCGGAACGGTTTGCGCAAGCCGGAATAAAGGTCGTACAGGATCGCTGCCTGATGGTCGAGCACCGCGCGCTTCGATGAGAGTCAAACGCCCTTGAAAATAGAGAATTGGTGCCGAGGGCGGGACTCGAACCCGCACGCCCTTACGGGCAACGGATTTTCTTA
>DATHJK010000108.1:0-5637 GCA_035316225.1 Pyrinomonadaceae bacterium | reverse complement strand
TGCGCCAACGCCATGGCAGTCCTTTCATTGCGAGTTGCCACGCGATATAGAGCGGGTAAAAAGATGTCGCCAGTCCGTAAACGATTTTGACATTGCGTGTGAGAGTCCCGACGGTAAAGAACACGGCAGCCGGCGCGAGACTGGAGATAACGATGAAAAAGAGGAAGTGTTGGAAGTAGGGAAGCACTCGCGGCGACAGGACTACCATGCCCTTTGTGCTGAAAGCCTGAAGTAGCATCGGCGTCAACACGAAACAGACCTGACAGCAGACCAGCACAAAAAAGTTGCCAAAGAATTTCCCCAAAAGATATTCGGCACGACTGACGGGCTTTGAAAAAATGAGCGGGTCAACTCCTATGCGAAAATCTCTGATAACGGGGTCTCCCATCATTAAGGCGATGAATAGCGGCATCGTCATAAAAGAGAAGCCGCCGAGCAGCCATACGATGTAGAAATCGCTGTTGACCGCCCAGCCTCTAGCCACAGCAGGCCCCCAACCCCACCAGAGCAGCGCGTTTGCGCTGAAGATAAACACCAGCGCATAAGGCACTACGCGCTTCAGATTGAACAGCACTTCAGTCTGAAAAACCGCGACGAATGGGGACGAAAACTTGCTCCTCAATTGACACTCTCCAGTTGAGAGACGAGATTGAGATAGTAGTCTTCAAGGGTTGGGATTACGGGACTAAACTCTTCACCCGGTCTTCCGTTCGGCGAAAACACTCTGACGCAGACTTGCCCTTCAAACATCTGCGTGGAGACCACCTTGAAACGCGATCTTAGAATTGAAACCTTTTCGCGTAGCACTGTGGTTTCCCACACGACATTCGCAATTTGAGCAAGAGCCGCCTGCGGGGTGCAGAACGCTATGATCTCGCCATGCCGGATGATTGCCATCTGGCCGCAAAGGGTTGAGACATCCGAAACGATGTGAGTCGAAAGCAGAACGACCGTGTTTTCGCCTGCGATTTCGGAAAGCAGATTATGAAAACGGTTTCGCTCTTCGGGATCAAGTCCTGCGGTCGGCTCGTCAACGATAATCAGACGGGGTTGTCCTATGAGCGCCTGCGCGATTCCCAGACGCTGCCGCATACCGCCGGAAAAGCCTCCGACCGACTGCTTTCGCGCGTTTGAAAGATTGACCCTTTCAAGCAGCGCATCAATCAACCGAGCGCGTTCCTTTCCGTCCGCTACACCTTTAAGCTTTGCAAAATATTGAAGCGTCTGCTCGGCTGTTAGAGTCGGATACAGCCCGAACTCCTGCGGCAGGTATCCCAGCATTCTGCGAGCAGCCATTTTCTGGCCGATAAAGTCAACGCCATTGACTGCGATTTCGCCGGAGTCGGGTTCGAGCAAAGTGGCAAGTATCTTCATCAATGTCGTCTTGCCCGCGCCATTCGGGCCGAGAAGCCCGAAGACTCCCGCGCAAACTTCAAGACTAATTCCTTTCAGCGCTTGAACTCCGCTCGCGTAAGTCTTCTTCAATTCCCTGATTTCCAGCACAGCCTTCCTCCCATCTCTATAGTTGCCCGGACACACGTATACTTACTTTTCAAAGTTTTCATTTGAATCTGCTAACGACGAATCAATTTTTATAGAAGGTTACTCGTCGGAAATAGTAGGCTCAATTGGAATCCGCTTTCTTTCGTTATAAGCCACGATCCTTGTTCGAGAGGCGCTATCTAAGATTAACGGCGAGGATGTTTCGTTTCCTGAAAGAAAACTTGACGGACTAAGCCCGCTCGCATAAAGCAACAAGCGACCTAGAGCGGCAACTGCAATCAACATATCGCCAGCATGCCTGACATAAAAATCCTCGCTAAACAGTCGCACTAAAACTCCTGTAAGAAAAAGCAGTATGAGAAAAGATTTCATGGCGCGCATGAAGGGATGACTTCTTCTGCTTATCTCTGCACACTCAGTTTTAATCCGCTCGGCATCGCCAAAACATTTCGCAGCAGCATCCTTTGCCGCTTCTAAAGACATGCCCCTGGAGATATATCCCTGCGTCAGCATCTCGATGTGAAAACAGAACTCCTCTTCGATTTCAAGCTCGATTCCTCTGCGATTAAAACGCCTGAATAAACGTGTAATTGCGACCTGCATCCTCTGTCCCCGGTCAAGCAGTTTGTAAAATTCTGGTTATAGCTTTAGAGATACGTGCCCAGTTGGCGCATTCAGCATCAAGCTGTTTTCGTCCTGCTCTAGTCAATTTATAGAACTTTGCCCGTCGATTGTTTTCTGAAACTCCCCATTCGGACGTTATCCAGCCACGTTCTTCCATGCGATAGAGCGCTGGATAAAGCGAGCCATCTTCGACTTTGAGCAAGTCCTCAACAGTTTCGTGTATCCGTTGAACTATACCGTAGCCGTGCATTGATTCATGCGCCAGCGTTTTCAGAATCAGAAGTTCCAGCGTGCCTTGCATCAAATCTGTTCGGCCATTTGCCATTGGAAAGTCTCCCTGGATTGTCTGGGGAAGAAGGTAACAATGCTCCCCCAGATTGTCAAGGGAAAGTGTGCGAACATCTGGCTGTTGTATCCTGAATCTCTAAAATTGATTGATAAGATGTACAGGATGAAGACGGAATGATAAGAAGCAGAGCAGAGGGATATAGAAGCTGAAGAGACCGCGTTGATTTCGACCCTTCTTTAATATTCTGCCCATCTTCGGCTCTGGCGCTCTTGATTGAAATCTCTTCCCTACTGCAAAACTTTAAGATCACGCTCGCTGACAATCTTCCATCTCCCGTTCACGCGCTGCCAGCGTAGCTCCTGTAGAACTTCGCCGCTGCGCGTCTGGCCGTTGCCGACAATGCTGTAACGCTTGATGAAGCGCATGGTGGCCGAGCGGCGGTCGGGGTTGATACGTATGACAGGCTGTCCTGCATGAATATCAACTGAGCTCGCACGGCTGATGACGCGCTCCCTCTCGGCGCGCACGTCCGATGCAGATACGTTGCGCGTTAGATAGAATGCGTTGACGGTCTGATTGTAGAAGCTCATCTGGCGATTGATGTCGCGCGCATTCGTAGCAGCAATCCAATCGTTTAGCGCGCTGCGCAATGCTTCGGTATCAGACTGGGGCGACGCACCATTGAGCGATGCGCTCGTGGAATCGCTTCGATTCTCTTGAGAGTTGACCTCCTCGTTGCCGGGCATCTCGCCTGAAGCATTTGCGCCGGGCTGAGTAGAATTGGCAGCTTGTTCGCTCGAAGCGTTCGGTGAAGCTTGCGCCTCCTGCGCGTTGACTGCCTGAGCAGGCTGATCAACAGACGGATTCGTCGTAATATTAGCTTGGCGCAAGCCAGCGGGCTTTCTGTAAGCGTTCAAAATTATGCTGGCGAGTATGCCGCCCGCCAGTCCTGCTACTACCGTTATGAGAATCAGCGCGACAGGCCACATGCGGCGGCGTCGAACTTCTGAAAGAGGAACTGCGGGTCTGGCCTGCTGTATCGTCTCTGCATCAAGGAAATGCGGCTCAGGAAGCGGTTGGTTTGAGTCGCTAACGCTGCTCGGTTGGGAAGAGTTTACGAATGCACCTGATTCCGGCTCGTACATCTATTTTGCGAGGCTCCCATTCATCTGACCTATTCCGGGACAAAAAACGTCCACAGATATTTAGAAGAGCAAAAACAGTTCCACGCTGTTCGCTTCGACAAAGCGTGCCGAAAAATTATGCGATTGCAATAAATCAAAGTTTTCCAGAGAGGACTGTTGAGGTTTCATCGCAGGCGGGAGAAAGAGTATGGAGGTTACGCGGAGAGTGTCAGAATCTCAAATTTGAAATTTCAGATCCGAGATTACGAAATCTTCTCTGTGTAATCTACGTGTGCCCTACTGCCTGCGATGGCGAAATTCCGCTCTTTATCGCTTATAAGTCCAAATCATCACAGCCCGCGTCATCCTTATTATTGACCGCGTTCGCGCGCGTGTGTTCAAATGCGCGCTTCGATCAGATGGCGGCCTCCTCGCTCGTTCCTTTTCTGAAATCTTTCGGAGTAAATCATGGAAAGAGAAGAAACTTTGCTCTCGCGCCGCGCTTTCGCAGGTCTGCTTGGCGCAGGCGCAGCATACTCCACGCTCAATCCGACAATTTTTGGAGCGAATCCATTAAGCTTTGCGCCGGATCAGTCACGCACGACCGTTGTGCGGCTGAGCGCGAATGAAAATCCATACGGGCCGTCGCAGGCTGCTATGAAGGCCATGAAGGAGGCTTTCCATCTTGCGTGGCGCTACCCGGACGAATACGCAGACATGTTAGTCGAGACGATTGCGCGCCTGCACAATGTCGCGCGCGAGCAAGTCCTGTTGGGCGACGGCTCCGGCGAGATTCTGAAGCTGTGCGCGTCGGCCTTTACGAGTTCAAGCAGGAAAGTTGTGCTGGCAGAGCCTACGTTCGAGGCGATCATGCGTTATGCGGCTGCGTCGGGCGGCGGCGCGACGAAAGTATCGCTTACACAGGATTACAGGCATGATCTGGCGCGGATGCTGGACGCGGCGGGCGATGCAGGATTGATTTACGTCTGCAACCCCAACAATCCGACCGGCACTATCACGCCGAAGGAAGAGGTGCGTGCATGCTTAGGAAAAATCCCGCAAGCGGTCGCGGTGCTGGTTGACGAGGCTTACTACCATTACGCAGAGACAGCGGATTACGAGAGTGTCATTCCACTGGTGAGCGAGCATCCTAATCTGATTGTTGCGCGCACGTTCTCGAAGATTTACGGAATGGCGGGCTTGCGCTGCGGATATGCGGTCGCGCAAAGCTCTTTGATTAAAAGTTTGCGCGAGCATCAAATCTGGGACAACGTAAACATCATGGCTGTGGCTGCTGCGAACGCGAGCGTCAGCGATTCAAAGCATGTTGAAGACGGGCGGCGCGTGAACAGCGAGACTAAGCGGTTTCTCTATGCGGAACTGGAAAGACTCGGATTCAAATACATTCCGTCTCAGACCAATTTCATGATGATTGATCTCAGGCGCGACGTGCGCCCCGTCATAGCGGCTATGAAACAGAAGAATGTGGAGGTCGGGCGATTCTTCCCCGCGCTTCCAAACTTCATGCGCGTGACCGTAGGCAAGCGAAATGAGATGCAGGCTTTTCTATCGGCTTTTCGAGAAGTAAACGAATCGAATGTCAGCGCATAAAAGTTTTGACGTTTGCGTGGTCGGCGCAGGGGTCTTCGGCGCGTGGTCTGCCCTGATGTTGCGGCGCGCAGGCTTGAGCGTTCTTCTACTGGACGCGCACGGCCCCGGCAACAACCGCTCAAGCTCAGGCGGCGAATCGCGCATCATTCGCATGGGCTACGGCGCTGATGAAATCTACACGCGCTCGGCCATTCGCTCGCTTGCGCTCTGGCAGGAACTGTTTGAAGAAGCGGGAGAAAACCTCTTTCATCGCACGGGCGTGCTCTGGATGGCGCACGAGCGGGATGCTTACTGTGAAAACACGCTTGAGACTCTGCAAAAGTCTGGCGTGCGCCATGAAAAATTGTCTCGCGCTGAGATAGAGGCGCGCTACCCGCAGATAAATCCGGGCGCTGTTGAGTGGGGAATCTTCGAGCCTGACAGCGGCGCAGTGATGGCGCGAAGAGCAGTTCAAATGGTCGTTGAAGAATGTATTGAAGAGGGAGT
>DATHJK010000107.1:0-7759 GCA_035316225.1 Pyrinomonadaceae bacterium | reverse complement strand
GGCGCAGGCTCCCTGCCACGCGCATTCGTTAGCGCCGGGCGTAGCATCGTCTTCCGCCGTGCCGTATAAACCGCATCCGCCCTGACCGCGACAACTGTTAAGCGTGCGGCAATGATGTATTGATGCAGTTGCGCATTGGCCTGTGCCCGCGCAGGAATTTGTGCCGTAACGGTCATGACCCTTGCAGGCATTCAATCCCATGCAGACGTGCAATTCCAAAGGCGCTGTAGTTGCGGCGGTAGTCGGCGGAGGAGGCAATGCCGGTGTCGGCGCAGGCGGGTGAGAGCAAATGTTGGCGCTTCTTTCGCCGCCGCTGCTGATGCTACTTCCGCAACTCTTTTCCGTTGATGAAAACTCTGTATTGTCCATAATCGTTAGTGTTTTAAGTTGAATAACTGGCCCAAATCGTTTACGGATGCTTGTCGGCTGCATCCGCGTGTTTAATTCAATGCAACGTCCGGCAAATCGTTTATCCTTTGTTCGAGGTAGGAAATGGTCGGATACAATGCGACGGCATTGTTATAAAGCTGTATCAATTGAGATTTCGGACTCGATATAAGACCGAACGAGTAATTCTCAAAAGTTGGAGCGGCAGTAAATACTTCTCCGTTGGAAAAGTAAGTCAAACTCTGAATATCGCCGCATATAGCATCCAGAATAAATATCATCGACTTGTGAATGCCGAACATAAATATCTCATACGGCGTGTTTCCCTTTTCCGGTTTATAACAGGCTTCGGTCATAACGAAAATGTAGGTATAAATAGCGCTCAGAAGCGTTGACACTGCTTGCAGAGTGCCGTCAGGATACTTAGTTCCGTCCGTGCCTATGATACCGGTATTGGGATAAGAGGCCGTTGACGGATTAGTCGGAAAGTTATTAACAAAATACTTTCCGATATTACCGTCCAGATTGTAATTCGCAAACTGTTCGGACAGGGTATTATATTCGCAATATACCTGGGCAAACTTTTCAAAGTGTGAAAGTTCCTCTCTGTCCGGGTCGTCATAGTCCGCTTTTATTATCTTTCCGCAGTCTACGGAACCGTCTGGCCTTAAGCCGGTAGCATGATCGTTACCTTCGCCCTGTTCGACAATCTGGTCAATCGCTTTATCGGCGGATGTCCTGTCAACCACATGAACCAAATCGCCGGAGTCGTCGGCATCGACATACTGCGGTTTATGATGCTTATCGTAGTAAACAGTATCTATCATATTCGGCGAATAATAACGCTGACCCGGAATGAGTTGCGGGAGATTGGTGCTGTAAGTCAGGTCGTTTTCATCTATACAGGCTTTAATCATGTCATAAAACTGGCCGATAGTTTTATAAGGAATGACTGCTAAAGCTTCGGCAGTTCTAGTCAAGGGGTCCGGGCTTTCAATCTTGAGAAAGGTCATCAACTGATTCAATGAAAACGGAGCCAAATCAATATTGAATTCCGGCTCGTGACCGGGAAGCATTGTTGGGTAACTCGATGGCGACCTGCCCGTCAAATTCGGCGCGCCTATCAACGCCTGTTTAAGATTGGACGAGAGCGCCATATGGAGCATCTCTTCCATGACCACGCTCATAATGCTGGCACCGGCTTTGTTGGCATAGACCATGATTTGTGCGGAAAGGTCTAAGGCAACGTTGTTGGCGTCCGGCAGAGATATTCCTTTGCCGGTTAATTCCTGCACCAGAGCGCCGCTGATAGCATCTTGATTAGGCACACGGTTAATCGAATAATACGTGTAGAGATAAACGGGGATGGTGGCAATTTCAATTTCAATCGCCTGCTGAATAGCCTCGCCAAGATTCTCAGGGGTTACTTTTGTATCGTCTTTAAAAAATTTAGTTAGCTGCATAGGTTTCCATTCGCGCTAGAGATTATTTTGTGAGAGTTAAATTAAATCAATTTGAGAGGCTCGTGTCTCAAATTTTACGATGAGCAATCACCTGATATGGTAGTCGTGGATTTCGATTAAGTTCAGAAACTGCACTGTTCGAGTGAAGCGGATGGAGACTATCATATTTAAATGGTGCTTGGGAAGAACTTTAGTTCCGAACTAGCTCTCATGTGCTATCGAAAATAGAAGAACTTACGCCCTCTTCAGGGAAGAACTTTATTGTTCGTGAATATCGGTATCTCCTGCGATAGCCGAGCGGGTGAGAGAAGGGATGAGGGATGAGGGATGAAATGGGTTAAGTCAATTGCATGTTGACCTGTTCACTGAATTCTTATTCATCCCTTCGCCCTCATCCCTCATCCCTTTTACTCCCTGCCCGGCTTAGGCAGGCTGTACTGACCTCATGACCGCCTGCCCTCTCTTTTTATTGCAACTTGGTGTGAGAAGGAAGTCCACTGAATCAAACTACAAGTTGATTCTCTTCCCGTATCAAGTGCCGCCGATGTAGTCGCCCGCGCCAGAATCGTCTGTGGGAGTTTCATCAATATCCGATAGCACATCATCCAGGTATCCGTCGGCGTTGGGCTTGGCAGCATGCAGGCATTTACGCAGAGTTGATTTGATGGGAACCCAGTCGCCGTACTGTGTCTGGAAGTTGTATGGAGCTTCAATGAGCAATCTTTCGCATTCTTTCCAGTGATTCAGGGCATTCTGGTTGTGCTGATCTGCACCCGGCGCGCCGACCCCTGCATAAGCCTTCAGCGCCTTCTCTCGGCTCCCTAGCTTCTTATGAAGATCGTAAATAAACATTCCAACAATCTTCACACTGAAACCAGGGTCGCCCAGAACCTTATTTCTTATGGTGCTCATATTGCCATATTCCGGGAAACGCCAGAACTCCGTATCATTCACCTGGCCGAAGCCCGTAGCGTGGCTGCCGTTTCCCACCTCTCGTATATTGCGGAAAGTTGACTCTTCCCACATGATCGCAACCAGTAGTTCATTGGGGTAAAGGTCTTCAAACAGAAGTCCGTACCTGTTTGCGTCGACTAAGCTCCACATCTCGCTGAATTTCAGCCTTGCTCCGCTCGGCATGGGGTTTTCTCTCCTTTCGTGAACTGTTTTATAAATCAACTGACGCAAGATTAACAGCAGTTTGCTAAAGCTTGATAGGGGCGCATTTTCGCGGTTCACAATTTCAAGCGCTCATCTTCTTTTGTATAAGCACCTGGAAACTCGCGCCCATGCGGTCGGGCATAATCAGGTCACGCGCGCTCGTTCGCAATTGAAGCGCTTCAGCCTCGGACAACTTTTCGCTCGCCATCTTTTCAAGCCTGTCCAGCAATCCCGCTTCCAGTAGGAATTGATCCTGTCGCTGAAGCTTCAACGTCATCAAACCCACTCGCTCTCCAGCTTTCATCATGGCAGTCCAGTTGACGGTTGAAGTCAAATCCTGCTCGCCCGGATTTGCAAGAACGCTTTCGGCAAAGCGGTGGCGACGAAAAGCTCTAAGCGTTCCCTCGCGGCGATGCGGCGCGCCATACAATTCTTCGGCCTCTGCGCCGTAATCAATCGAGATGATAAAGCCCTGATTAAGCGATGAAGCGGCGCGCGTTACCCAATCAAGCGCGTCAAGATTTACTTCGACTATCTGTCCTTCGGCAAGCTCGACATCGCACCAATCGAAATAGGAAGCGAGTTCCGGCACGGAGAGCTTGCTCTCAACCCAGGCGAATTCTCCACCACGCCCAACGTCAACACGCAACTCACGCAGCTTCCCGTCACGCATGATTACGCTATGAACAGGAAGCGCGTCCAACAGTTCGTTTGAGAAGATAATGCCTGTGAAAGCTTTTTTTATCCGAGCAAGTGAATGAAACTCTACACGCTCTGCATAATCGGAAAGGATGCGCTCGATACGCTTGCGCGAACCAGCGCTCCTTTCATCAATCACGTAACGAACGCGAGCGAAGATTTCAGTGTGCTCTTGAGCTAAAGTTTCCAGAACACCGCGCGCGAAGTGGCCTGCTCCGGCACCGGCTTCGAGGATTGTAAATTCCGGCGGGGCGTTCAATTCTAAAAAAAGCTTTGCGAAATAGTCTGCGAAAGTCGCAGCGAATAGCGGGCTTCGTTCCGAGCTTGTACGATAATCGCCCGTGCGTCCCCATCGCTCCAGATCGCGCCGCGAGTAGTAGCCATCGCGCGCGTCGTAGAGCGCAGCATTCATCCAGTCGCGAAAGCTGATTGCGCCCTCACAGCGAATACGCTCGCGCAAGCGCTCTCGAAGCGTCGCACTCTCTAATTCGCTTGCGCGCAAGCTCATGCATCTTCCTTTATCGAATTAATGAAAAACAGTGGATGAATGTTTCAAACGTCGGGAGGCTTAACTTCTTTGTCTAAAAGTTTGGTCGTGTTCTCAGTGACGCTCGGAGGCTGAACAAGCTCCGCCGTGTCCGGCCTTCTCCAACCTGAAACCGGCATGACTCGCTGCGGCGGAAGCGCGCCGAGTCTTGCGGCGCTTCCAGCGCCCATCTGCTGCTGCGCTGTAGGAGGAGCGTAAGCAGGCAGATCGTATTGACCCATGCTCTTCGCGCCCTCCTGAAAGATAAGCGCGTAGATGATTCGCATCAGACCGCCAACGAAACAGATTATGGCAACCGGTGGGACGAAAAGCTCAGGATGACGCAGAACCAGCGTGCTGAAGACTGCCACGAGCGGCACAAGCACCATGCCTATGAGAAACAGCGAGACTCCCTGCTTCACGCCTTCATATCGCGGCGAACGGCGTCGCACTCCTCCCTCCATAGGAACTAAGGCGGGCTGTCCTCCAGTTGCCAGCAACTGCGTCACGCCTTGAAGCTGGAAACCGCAACGCGAGCAGAAACGCATATCTTCAGATGGCTGCTGTTGGCCGCACTGTGGACAGAACATCCGGGGAGACCTCACTGGTAGATTGAAAATTCAGTACCGTCTGCTTTTCATCGAACGCAATTGAAATTGATCTGCTAGACTGTTCCGATGTCAGCTCTATTCAAATCTGCGGAAGCCGCACGTCCGAGATAAGTCTTAACGTGGCGAATGCACGCCCCTGATAATGCGCCGCGCGGTGAAGTGTATCAAAGAGTAGCTCGCAAATCATCTGTAACTCGCCCGACGGCACTGCTATCTCTTTAAGCAAATCGCCGTCGCTGCTAAATCGCTCGAATGCGCGCGAGCGCGTCTCTTCCACTTCGCTCAAATATTTATTGATTAGATCAGGCGTCGAAAGAGTTTCAGGCAGCGTCCATTCAAATGGATCGTCCCAGAGATTTGAGGTCAGCCCGCCGAAAGTCTGCTCGACAGCGGCGGCGCTTCTCAAGATATGCTCGCCGCAGGAATAGACGGGGATAAAGCGCGAGGGTTCGCGCGGTTTTGTGTAAAGTTTATCTGGCGGGATGAGTCCTACGAAATCAAGGGAGTTCTGATGAAGACGCGCAAACTGCCGGTCAAGTGCGCGCACCTGTATGCGCTCGCCAGCACCTTGCGCGTCCTCTCTCATCACCTTCCTACGGCGCGGCGGTCTGTTTCTTCCAGCACGGTTCCGAAATTTCTACCGCCGACGCTGAAGCCTGTCTGTAGATGACCTTTCGCCGCAACACGCGCGCCGCGCGAAGGCACTCCGCGTTGCGTCACAACGAGCAGATGGCCTGTGCCGTCGTCAATCTGGTAAATGCCCATGCCCATGAAGCCGTAGCTATCGGTCACGGTTCCGGCGACGCCTATCTCTTTGTGATAGTAACGCGAAGGGTCTGCGTTGATTTTACCGATTGATTCGCGCTGCGGGCAGGCGGTCAGGAAAAAAGTTGCGAAGATGAGGAGCGACAGAGCAGAAATTTGTTTCGAGTATCGCATGGCGTCTCCTTTGATTTTCAGAAAGTTTCCGGCGGGAGAGCGCCGTCCTCAAACTCAGTCGAATGTTCGACAACGGATGCGGCGACAGAGTTGATGCAAGCTTTAACGAAAAAGTTTCCCGCCCCTCATCGAAATTAAGAAGCAAGCTCAACATGTCTGCCCTGGCTCAACCCTTTGCGAGCATAAGTTTTTCTCTTTGCGCCTCCAGCGTGAACCTGCAATTCTTTTAACTCTTAAGATTGACGAGAATTGCTGTTTCACGCAAAGGCGCAAAGAAAAGAGATAAGCTCGCAAAGGTTTTTAATTGCGTCCTGAATATTTCTCTGAGCTGACCGCTATTTGCCGAACCAGCCAATCGGTTTCCCCGAAAGATCAACCCACACGCTCTTGATTTGCGTGTAAAGCTCAAGCGCGTGCTTGCCCATCTCGCGCCCGTAGCCAGACTGTTTGTAGCCTCCGAACGGCGTTGCTGCATTGAACATGTTGTAGGTGTTAATCCAGACCACGCCCGCCTTAATCTCGCGCGCAAAGCGATGAGCGCGTGTGATGTCGCGCGTCCATATCCCTGCCGACAGGCCATAGATGGTCTCATTGGCCTGACGAATCAAATCCTCTTCGTCTTTGAAAGTGATTACGCAGCTCACAGGCCCGAAAATCTCTTCCTGCGCCACGCGCATCTCGTTCTGAACTTCGCTGAAGATAGTAGGTTGGAAGAAGTAGCCGTTCTGAAACTTTTCGTCTAAAACGGGCGACCCGCCACCGGCCAAGACGGTCGCGCCTTCTTCGCGCGCGATGCCGACATAAGATTTGATTCTTTCTAACTGCTCCGAGGAGACCTGCGGCCCCATCTGCGTGGCCTTGTCCAGGGGGTCGCCAACCTTCACCCTGCCTGCCCTCTCTTTGAATTTTTCGAGAAATTCATCTTTGACTCTTTCGTCCAGAAAGAGGCGCGAGCCTGCGCAGCAGACCTGCCCCTGATTGAAGAAGATGCCCATCATCGCACCGTTCACGGCCTGCTCGATGTCCGCGTCTGCGAAAACAATGTTCGGAGCTTTGCCGCCGAGTTCCAGAGAAACTTTCGTGAGATTGTCGGCGGCTGTCCTTGCAATCAGCTTGCCCACTTCGGTCGAGC
The DNA here is from genome assembly GCA_035316225.1 of Pyrinomonadaceae bacterium. Taxonomy (GTDB): domain Bacteria; phylum Acidobacteriota; class Blastocatellia; order Pyrinomonadales; family Pyrinomonadaceae; genus 3-1-20CM-3-53-8. The sequence goes on along the minus strand of DATHJK010000107.1, from coordinate 844 downwards.
CTGTGAAAGCTATCTTGTCAATCCCTTTGTGCGAAGCGAGCGCCGCCCCGGCAGTTTCACCATAACCCGGGATGACATTGACCACGCCTTCCGGGAATCCCGCTTCTTGAATAAGACGCGCAAGCTCCAGAGCCGTCACGGGCGTCTGCTCGGCAGGCTTTAGTACGACAGTATTGCCAGCACAGAGCGCCGGGGCGAGTTTCCAAGCAGCCATCAGCAAAGGAAAATTCCACGGGATAATCTGCCCGCATACGCCCAACGGCTCGCGCAGAGTGTAGTTCAGAAACTGACCGGAAACCGGAATCGTCTCGCCTTCTATCTTCGTAGCGTAGCCCGCAAAATATTCAAAATTCTCCACGACCTGCGGCAGATCAACGTAGAGCGATTCGCGTATGGGCTTTCCGTTGTCGCCCGTCTCAAATTCGGCCAGCTCTTTCGCATCTCGTTCGATCAACTGAGCAAGCTTGAACAGGAGTCGGCCACGATCGCGGGCGCTCATTCGTCCCCACTTGCCCTCGAAAGCATTTCGCGCCGCAGCAACAGCTTTATCCACATCGGCTTTATCGGCTTCCGCCACTTCCGCCAGCACCTCGCCCGTCGAAGGATTCGGGGTAGTAAAAGTTTTCCCTGATTCCGCATCAACGAACTTACCGTCAATGAAGAGTTGATATTTGCGAGGCTCATTCGCTGCTGCCTGTTGAGATGAAGACATCAATTCACTCCCTTAAAAATTTCATTTGGATTATGTACAAAACGTCAGGAACACTCTAACAGCCAAACCGCGCCAAAGTCCAAAAGCAAGTAAAACAGCATTCAGCCCTTTGCGAGCTTAAGTTTTCCCTTT
>DATHJK010000106.1:0-2705 GCA_035316225.1 Pyrinomonadaceae bacterium | reverse complement strand
TGCGCCGTACGGGGAAGGGGTGTGTCAGGCCCGAAGAGATGATGTCTGCCCAGAAGCGGTCAAGCGCTTTCTCGTCGTAGTTGCGCTGGAAATCGCGCGCCTGCGCTAAAAATTGATCGTAGTCAACTTTGGATGCGAACGTTCCGCCGCAGAGCTTCATCATCGTGTGCCCTATGATGTCGGCGTCCTGTGTGACAAGAAGCGCCGCGCGGTCGCATGAAAGCTCCGCGCGTCTGGCCCATGCCAGAAGCGCTGCGCGCATTGTGCTGGACAGAATCGTCGTAATGATAGCGGCAAGCGGCGAGGCGGCGAGCGCAACATTTGCCAGCGCTTCTATGAGACGCGCCGCAGTCAGATAAAGAACATGCTCGGCGTGTATGTGGCCAACCTCGTGCGCGACGACGGCCAGCACTTCTTCATCCGTCAGGCGCTCTATCAAAGAGGTGTGAAGCACTATGATAGGGCGATCCACGCCGCCCGTGAAGGCGTTGACGATTGGATTCTGCTGAACGAAGAGGTCGGGCATGTCAACGCCCAGAGTTGTGCAGGCCACCTGCAATTTAGCGTAAAGGTCAGGGCACTGGTGCGGCGTGACTTTAACTGCGCTCGCCGTGAAGATGACCCGTATGGCCGATTCGCCTGTCACCTTCAGAAGTTTTTTGAGCGCGGAATCAATCCCCGGAATCGTTCTGAGGGCTGCGAGCGCGCGGCTATCCGCAGGATGAATGTAGTCGTGCTTATCAAGGTCTGCGAACTTTTTGTGCGGCGCGTCCGAAAGGGGCAACCGGCAGCGACCACAGATGGCCTGCCCGCCCGTAGAGCGCGTCTGGTTCAGTTGGCCGCAATAGCGGCAGCGAATCGCTTCGCCGTTATTCTCGCCATCGTTTTCGCCGTTATTATCGTCCTGGCGTGGTTCAATATCTGCCATTAACTACACTTCCTTGAAATAAAAGATATGGGTCTTGAGGCAAGTATTAGCGAAATGCTGTTGAGAGAGCAAGCCGAGCCGTGAAGGTTTCGCCTTCTCAAAAAGCTTTCTTCAGAATCGCTATCTGCCCTGCGTGGTAAAGGTCGTGCTGGATGATGCCGTGAAGAGTGCGATAGATGGAGGACATGCCCTCAAGTATTGGCTCATCCAGTTGCGAATCATGCAAGCGCGCAATTTCATGCTGAAACTCTTCGTGAGTTCTTTCAAGATGGTTTCGAGTCTCGCGCCACGCATCTTCGCTTGTGTCCGTGACGGGCGAGTAATCTTCTTCGGGCGTTAGCTGTGCGCGATCCCCGCGCAGTCGCCTTGTGCCCGCGCTCTCCCAAGCTGCAATGTGCAGCGTCAATTCCCATATGCTGTGCGCGTCCGCGATGGGTTTCATTGCCGCCTGCTCTGCGGTCACGTCCGCCAGAACTTCCTCGACAGCAGGGCCGTGCCATGCGTTGCCCTCAAAAGCTTGTTTGAGTTGATCCAGAATTCTTTCCACTTCAGTCATCTCGCTCCTCCAAAACTTTTAGCGGGTTAATGTTTGAAGTGCCGTATGCCCGTGAAGACCATTGCGAGGTTATGTTCGTCGGCAGCAATGATTGTCTCGGCGTCGCGCATGGAGCCGCCGGGTTGAATTATCGCAGTGATTCCATGACGCGCGGCTTCGTCAATGCCGTCGCGGAAAGGGAAGAACGCATCACTTGCGAGCACGCTCTTTTCAAGAGGCAGTTGAGCGCGCATCGCACCGATTTTTACGGAATCAACTCTGGACATCTGTCCCGCGCCGACTCCGACCGTCTGCCCGTTGCGCGCGTAAACAATCGCATTCGACTTCGTATGCTTGCACACAGTCCACGCGAACAGCAACGCGGTAACCTCTTCACCGGCAGGCTCGCGCCGTGTCACGACTTTGAGATCATCTTTCGTCAGGCGATGCGTGTCGCGCGTCTGCACCAGCATGCCGCCGGAGATTTGTTTGAACTCAAGACCTTCATTTCGTTCCGGCAAAGGGGTGCGAAGCACGCGCAGGTTTTTCTTCGTGCGCAGTATCTCAATCGCGTCCGCGTCGTAGCCGGGCGCTATCACTACTTCCGTGAAAATCTCCACAACGGCGCGTGCCGCCGCCAAGTCAACCTTTCGATTGAACGCTACTATGCCGCCGAAAGCTGACACCGGATCGGTTGCAAGCGCGCGTCGGTAAGCCTCCTCCGCAGATTGGCCCAACGCAACGCCCGCCGGGTTCGTATGCTTGATTATAGCGCACGCCATCTCGTCGAAATCAGATACAAGTTGCCACGCCGCGTCCGCGTCAACATAGTTGTTGAAAGACATCTCCTTGCCGTTGAGTAGCTCCGCACCGCCTATTCCACCCTGCTTACCCGTCAGATAAAGCGCAGCGGCCTGGTGCGGGTTTTCGCCGTATCGTAGATTTGACATCTTCCTTATCGTCCACTGAGCGTAATCCGGCGGTGATGTGGCATCTTCTATGTGATGAGAGCGTGGTTCATTCAAATCTACAGAAGCTCCGCCCGTCATACCGCTAATGCCCGTGCGATTACCTGCGCGCATATCATCGATTCCGGAAAGATAAGTGAAGATAGCCATATCGTATGTTGCTGTTCGCTGGAATGCTTTTCGTGACAGGTCTTCTCTGGTCGGAAGTGAAAGAGCGCCTGCGTATCTGCGCATCTCTTCGATTATTTCAGTGTAATCCGTAGGGGATACGACA
>DATHJK010000105.1:0-15023 GCA_035316225.1 Pyrinomonadaceae bacterium | reverse complement strand
AAGGGATAAAAGTCTCCGCACTCGCGGCCTACGACCAGCACGTTGCGCAGGTATCTTGCCTCTTCCGCTGCCTCTGTGAAATTTTGCAGGAGCGATTCGTGAATGACTGCGACGCGCGCCCGCGTGTATTCGAGATAGTATCTGTAATCATCGGCTGGCAGCAGCGGGTTGACCATAGTGATGACCGCCCCTATGCGGCTGGCCCCGAACCACGTCCACACGAACTGCGGGCAATCCGGCAGCACAATCAGCACGCGGTCTTCCAAATTAGCGCCGGCCTCGCGCAGAGCGTTTCCGGCGCGATTGGACATACGCACGGCTTCGGCATAAGTGTACGTTTCGTCGTTGTAATAGAGACACGTCTTGTTCTCGCGCCCTTCCTCTACATTGTGATAGAGGAAGTAATCACTCATATTAAATTTTTCGGGGAATTCGATCCTCATTTATGCCCGGTGAATGGGCAGCCCGCCTCGCCGTGCTTGATGTCCAGATAGGTGCGAGCTTCCCACAATTCGGGAAAGAATTTTTTATCCAGTGTGGTGCGCAAGTACCCGACGCCTTCCGAGCCGCCGGTGCCGCGTTTCGAGCCGACCATGCGCTCGACCATCTTCACATGGTGCGAGCGCCAGAGAGTAAAGTATTCGTCATGCTCTATCAATTTTTCGGTGAGTTGGAACTCTTCAAAACGCTCCTCGAAGTGCGTCAGCACTTCCAGAACGGCGCGCGTGCGTCTTCCGTAAAACTTTCGTCTCTCTTCTTCGTCAAGTGAATCGCTGTCCGCCGGGGCATCGAATCCGCGCCGACTCAAATAAGCATAAAAGGCTTCGCCAAGCGTCTGGCCGTTAAAGCGCGCGGTCAATCGCTTCAGAGCAAACTCGTCAACTTGAAATTCACGCAGGATGTTTTTCGACTTCAGCCCGGAAGAGAACTCTATTTCACGAAACTGCATGGATTGGAAACCGCTCGCAGGATTCAGCTCGTCGCGAAAAGCCAGAAAGCTTATAGGCGTCATCGTCTCAAGTATGTGAATCTGCGCGACCAGAACCTTTTCAATCTCGACAACGCGAGCCAGCGCACGCCCGGCCTGCGCCGCGCGATCTTCGTTCATGTGAACGATGGCGGCATCAACCTCATGAAGAATCTGCTTGAACCATAATTCGTAAGTCTGGTGAATCGTGATGAACAATAGCTCATCGTGATGCGCCGGGTCGGACAAACATTCCTGCAAGCCAATCAAATCCGGCACACGAAGATATTTGTTGTAAGAAAGCGGGGAATTAGTTCCGTATTCTTTGCTCATAAGTGATAAGTGATAAGTGATGAGTGATAAGCGATAAGAGAAAAGCTTTTGACTCCAGACTCCGAGATTTCAGACTCCAGATTTTCTTATCACTTATCACCAATCACTTGTCACCGCTCTAAAACGCTGCGCCTGCTGCTTCGTGCTCCGCGTAGGCGCGTGTGTCAAGAATCTTGCGCATCTCTTTGATTATGAGTTCGAGTTCCTCATCCTTCGTGTAGAAGTGCGGCGAGATGCGCACGCCTGCGCCGGGGCGATAGTCAACTATGAATTCGCGGCGTATGAGTTCTTTGGTAATGGCCGCTGCGTGATCCGCAGCAACGGTGATAGTGCCGCCGCGCTGCTGTGGGTTGCGTGGGCTGCTCACGTTGAACCCGGCCTCTTCCGCAAGCTCTATCAAACGCTGTGTCTGTTGTATGTTCTTCTCGCGTATGGCTGGCACGCCGATCTCGTTGATGATGCGGTAGCCGCTTCGCGCGGCATAGAGCGCAGGAATGGCGGGCGAGCCGTGCAGGAAGCGCGCGACGCCAGGAGCATATCGAATCGCGCCACCCTCGAAAGCGAACGGCGATTCGTGCGCCATCCAGCCCGTAGTCTTCGGCTCCAATCTGGTTTGCAGGTCAGGGCGCACGTATAAATAGCCAGCGCCGGGGCCGCCGCAGAGCCATTTAACGGAACCGCCGGTTGCGAAATCAACATTCAAATCCTTAACGCTGAAGGGAACAGTCCCGGCAGATTGATAAGTATCCAGCACAACACGCGCGCCGACCTTATGCGCTCGCTCTGTAATCGCTCGAACATCCTGTAGAAACGCGCTCTTGAATAGTACGTGCGAGATGGGAACTAACAGCGTCTGTTCGTCAATCGCCGCGAGCATTCGTTCGAGCGGCACAGTCATACCATCATCGGATTTCACCGTCTCTATCCGAAATCTTCCCTCGCGCGCGTGCGCTTCGTAGACATACATCACGGAAGGAAAGTTCAATTCCGAGTAGACAATCTTGTTTCTCTTCGGCGTTGGATCGAAACAGGAGAGTATGAGCGACTGGCAGATTGAGACATTCTGGTGCATGACGACCGATTGCGCCTCTGCGCCTATGATGCGAGCTACCTCGTCGCCCAAAGTCATGGGCATGTCCCACCAGCCTTCCGCCCATGCTCGAACGCCGCGCGTTGCCCATGCATCTGCATACTCTTGCAGGCTCTCGTAAGTCTCACGCGGCATAGCGCCGAGGCTGTGCGAGATCAAATACACGGTCTTCTCCAGTATAGGAAAATGACTGCGCCATTTTAGTAGGTCGTCCGCCAAAAACCGCTCCTCCAAATAATCGCTCAAATGAAACTTCTCTTAAAAACAGTATATTCATACGCGCGCCCCGCGTCCATGCGGAGCGAGTTTCAGATGTGAAGAACAGTTTCTCTATGCGCTATTTCTAGTAGTGAGGTAATTATGAGTTGGTGCTATTTTTGGTAGTGATTCAGAATTTATGATAGCGTTTTGAGATAAAGATAAAGCTCAATGTTAACCGGCCTTCTTATGAGCGGCCAATAGCCCATCATAAGCTGTGAATCACCACCTTATTTTTTATCCGGTAAAAATGCTGACTCTGCTTACCGGCAACGCACTAATGCGCCGCTACTCAAGCTTCATATTTTCAAAGTAGCCTACTACTGGAATCCTATGGGATTACTCGCGCCCGAGTGAAACCTGATAAACTTCCCCTGACATGACCTGGCATCCTCCAAATTCCATTCGTCACAACATTCCCGAAACGCGCTGGCCTACTGCGGAAGAGGCTGCGCGCTCATTGTTGTTTCGACCGATCAATGTCGGGCCAATCGGGCTTGAAAGCCGAACGTGGGTTCCCGCTATGGTTCCGTGGCGCGCTACGGAAGACGGGTTTGTGACGCGGGACAATCTTGACTGGTACAAAAGATTTGCACGGGGGCGTCCCGGCGCGATTGTAGTCGAAGCCACAGGAGTCAGGGACATTCCAAGCGGGCCGCTGCTACGCATAGGCCACGACCGGTTCATTCCCGGACTGCGAAAACTTGTCGAGAGCGTGAAAGAGGCAAGCTGTGGGCACACGCGCCTCTTCATTCAGATAATAGATTTCCTCACGGTAAAACGCCGTCCCGAAAAAGCGAAATTCTTCGAGCGATTTTTCAAGGTCAATCGAAATCATCGTGAAGCGCTTGCGCACGTGTCCGGTGACGAGTCGTGGTTGGATAAAAGTGAGACGGAAGTGCTCGCGTTTCTCAACGACGCGCAGGATGAGTTGCTTGATCGTGTGCTGGACGAGCGGGAGCTTGAGAGCTTGCGCTTCGGCTACCGCGAGCGCGTGACAGACGTAAATCTTCCGCACATAAAAAATCTGCCCGAAGTCCTGCCCGGAATTTTCGCTGACGCCGCAGAGCGTGCGCGCGCGGCAGGGTTCGACGGCGTAGAGCTTCACTACGCGCACGCTTACACGATGGCATCGTTTTTGAGCGCGCGGAATACGCGCGAGGACGGCTACGGCGGCGCAAGAGAGAATCGCGTGCGACTGCCGCTGGAGGTCTACAGAAAAGTGCGCGAGCGCGTCGGAACGGATTACACTGTCGGCGTGCGCTTTCTCGCGGATGAAGTCATCAAGGGCGGCAGCCACATCGAAGACGCCGTTTACTTCGGCGTTGAATTCGCGCGCGCCGGGTTCGATTTTATCTCAATCTCGAAAGGCGGAAAGTTCGAGGACGCAAAGCAGCCGAAGGTAGGCTGGGCCGTCTATCCTTACACGGGACAGAGCGGTTACGAGTGCATGCCGACTGTTATCTCGGATGCGATAGGCCCTTTCGGTCGCAACATCCCGCTGGCAGCCGCCATCAAGCGCGCCCTACGCGAAGCCGGTTTCAAAACGCCGCTCGTAGCGACGGGCGGCATAGCAACATTCGAGCAGGCCGAAAGTATCTTGCAACGCAATGAAGCGGACATAGTGGGATTGGCGCGGGCAGCGCTGGCAGACCCCGACTGGTTTCTAAAAGTTAGAACGGGAAATGGCGCGCAGATTCGTCGCTGCACTTACACAAACTATTGCGAAGGACTGGATCAGACGCACAAGCAGGTGACGTGCAAGCTCTGGGACAGAGTTGATCTGGACGAAGAAGGAATTACTTTCAGCGAAGATGGCCGTAGAAGATTGGTTGCGCCCGGATGGGAAGAGAAAATATAAAGGCAAAAGTTGAAGTTAAATAAAGTGCTTCCGGTTGAACTAGATGCTGGCGCAGTTTTCTAAAATTGCCTTAGCTCTCAAAGGCAGACGAAAGAGTTGAAGTATTGTAAAATTGGGGAAGAACAAGAGGTTTGTATTAGGAAGGACTTTATGAACAAAGACCCGTTTTTCAATTCATCTATGGCTGAACTTCTTCGTCAGGAAGAGGAAAGACGGAGAAACTTTCCAGATTATTTGTGGGCTGCAAAGCTTGAGGAAGTCTCTAAGATAAATGAACTACTAAAGCCCCCTCATCTTGAGACACATAACTTCTTATCTCCTTCAATGTCTTGGATGTTAGAAGAGCATTCAAAGTCACTTCTAGATTTCCGCGATACCCTTAATAAGTCGCTACTGCCCGATGTTTTATCTGTCCACAGTGCTGCCCAAAGCGCTTTGGAGTCTTTAAGAGAGCAGATGAACATTCATAGTAGTGCTGCGCAGACATTCCTTGAAAGTATCCAATTTAAAGACCTTTTCAAGGTGCCGCAGTTTGATACTTCAAAATTATTTGAGGCAGCTTCAATATCAGCTTTCTTGCCAAGTCAAAAAGATTTGATCTCATCTATTGCTGCCCTTCAACCTAGTTGGCCGAGTCCTAGAATTACTTTAGATTCCATAGAAGGAATGACAGGATTGATGTCCTTGCGGAATGCAATCGTCGCCAGTCCTTTTGGTAATTTAGAGCGGGATGCTCTTCAGAGTCTTCTTGGAAGATGGGATAGTTCTAAGTTAACGGATTCAATTTTGTTTGAGGCAGAGGCGCGCACAGAGTTTTACCTTGACCAAGGCTTCGATGCACGGCTCACAGCATTTCCATCCAGTGCTTATAATGATGCCCTTTTCCAGTCAGGACTCTTACGGCCTGATCTGTTCTCACCAGTGTTCCCAAGTGCCGAGATGGGATATTACCCGCTCGAAGAAGATGAGAGAGAGGTATCAGACGATCCTGAAGTAGAAGAGGAAAGAGAGCTTAAAGCAAGGCTTCTAAAAGCTTATGACATCATTTCCAACCTAGAAATCCGATTGCGTGAGTTTTTGATAGGGGTAATGGAAAGCGTCTTTGGTCAGAGCTGGACGAAGCAGCGAGTACCTGGAGAAATATACAAACAGTGGAAAGAAAAGCGCGATACTGCCTTGAGCAAAGGTGAAACAGAGCAGCCCATACTTTGGTATGCGGACTTCACTGACTATGAAAGGATTATTACCCGCAAGGATAACTGGAAAGACATGTTTGAAGGGAAATTCATTAACATGATGGACGTTCAGGTTTCTTTCCAACGACTCTATCCAATTAGAAACTGCACCATGCATACTCGTCCCCTTACGAAAGAAGATTTCTTACTTCTCACGGTTGAAGCGCAGCGCATTCTACGGGCTATAGGATCGCTTGATGGCATTAACGAAGAATAATTGCAGATTTTAGCTGCCAGAAACAAGTCAAATAAATTCTAACGGGACATTACAGTTAAATTTTAGCCTCCCCTGCCCTGTGGAAATCCTAATGTTTTGGGGGGTGCTATACTGATGAGCGGGACAATACAGTTATAATGTCCCGTCTATATCTCATCTTCTAATCCTCCATTGGCTTCGTAGGCTGCTATAAACTTCGGGTCGCGCTTCTTCAGGTTCTCGTAATCAATTCGCTTGCTTCTAGTCATCAGCTTGAACGCTAAGGGCAGCGGCTCAAGGTGGGTGTATTCCAGCGCATTCTCGAAAACAAGAGATGCGCGCTAATATAACGGATTAAGGTGTTCCAGTTTATAATTCGATAAAGCTAGCCTTACTTCATGTTTCGCTATAATCCTTCGCGCGACGCGGCGGCGCGGAATTTTATTGCCATGAAGGGAGGCCGCGCGGTGTTCTCTCAACAAGGCTCGTAAATTTTTCAGGGTCGCCTCTCCCCATCGGTCGGCCAAAAACTTAATGGAGTCCAAAATCCTAAGATGAAAATCATCTTGCTATCACTTGCGTTGCTCGTCTGCTTAGCGCTCGCCTCTGTAGTTTGCGCGGCGCAGCAGCAGCAGGGGCCTATGCCTTTGCAATCGCTTGCGCTCAGTCGCACGCAGATTGCTTTCGAGTACGCAGGCGACATCTGGATTATGGAGCGCAGCGGCGGCGAGGCTCATCGTCTTACGACGCACCCGGCGCTCGAACGGCTTCCAGTCTTCTCGCCCGACGGCGCGCAGGTGGCTTTCTCAAGATACAATCCTGCGGGCGGCCCGTTTAGCTGGGACGTTTACGTTGTAGCGGCTTCGGGCGGCGAGCCTCAGCGATTGACCTATCACCCGGACGCAGACCTTACCGTAGGCTGGACGCCTGACAGCAAAAACGTTCTCTTCACATCTTTCCGCGACCGCTACGCATATCTTGGCTATCGTCTCTACACGATTCCCAGGGAGGGCGGATTCCCCACGCCTCTGCCCATACCTTCCGCCATTGATGGCTCTTACGCGCCTGACGGGAAGCGTGTGGCTTACACTCCGCTATTTTCTCCGAACAATTTTTCGTGGCGCAACTATCGCGGCGGGCTTGTCTCGTGGGTGACTATTCTTAACCTTGCGGACGGCACGACAGAAGATGTGCCGCGCGGCGGCGGGAATGACCGCGCGCCCATGTGGGCTGGCGACAGGCTCTATTTCATCTCCGACCGCGATGGCACGGCAAATCTTTTCTCTTACGATCCGGCGACGAGGAAGGTCGCTCAACTGACGCGATACGAGAGATATGACATCAAATCCGCTGCGGCTTTCGACGACACGATAGCATTCGTGCAGGATGGGCGTGTTCATCTTCTCGACTTAAAAACAGGAGCAACGCATGACGTTGATGTTCGCGTCACGGGAGATTTTCCTGAAGTGAAGCCGCGCACGATTGACGCTGCGCGCTGGCTAGGCTCGATTAACCTTTCACCGAACGGGAATCAGATTCTGTTCGGAGCGCGCGGCGAAATCCTGACGGTAAATGTAGAGAGCGGCGAATCCGTTAACCTGACAAAAACTTCAGGCGTCGCGGAACGCAATCCCGTCTGGTCACCCGATGGAAAATCCATAGCCTATTTTTCGGACGAGTCGGGCGAGTATCAACTGCACATTCGTCCGGCTCAAGGCGGGCAGGATAGCGCGGTGCGCCGCATCTCCATAGAACAGCATCCGTCTTTCTACAACGAGCTTGGGTGGTCGCCTGACTCTAAAAAGCTTGCTTTCTCCGACAGCCATCTGAACCTGTGGTACGTTGATCTTGATAGGGGCGGGGCTGCTATTAAAGTTGATACGGCGACGCACACGGACGGCACCAGATACTTTCATCCGTCCTGGTCGCCGGACAGTCTATGGATCACCTACAGCAAATACCAGGCGAACCGTCAGCGCGCAATCTTCGTCCACTCGCTGAAGACCGGAGCGAGCCAGCAGGTTTCGAGCGCAGAGATGGACGCGCGCTGGCCCACCTTCGATCTGAACGGTAGATACCTTTACTTCACTGCGAGCACAAACAGCGGGCCTGTCAAGTACGGCATGTCCGCTATGCCGTTCGGCCCGCAGGTGACACGCAGCCTTTACGCAGTCGTTCTGCGCAACGGTGACCCGTCGCCGCTCTCCGCTCTGGCAGATCAGAGACAGAACGCAGATGAAAGTAGCTCGTTTAGAATTGACGTTGACGACATCAATCGACGAGTCGTGCGCGTGCCGGTGGACGGGCGCAACCCTGACAGGCTGATGGCGGGCAAACCCGGCGTGCTCTTCGTCGTTGACGGCCCCGTGCTCTATCGCTTCGTAACAGGAACGCAGAAGCCGGAAAAATTTATTGAAGGCGCTGGAACTTATCGCATCTCGACGGACGGGAGCCGCCTGCTCCTGCGTCGTTCCGGTAGATGGGCGGTCGTTTCAGCGGACGCGCCGCCAAGCAGTGGGGATGCGGGCGTGATTCAGTTGAAGCCCATGCAGATGACGATTGACCCGCGAGCCGAGTGGAGACAGATTTACAATGAAGCATGGCATGTGGTGCGCGAATATTTCTACGACCCGCACTTTCACGGACAAAATTTAGACGAGCTTGCAGCGCATTACCGCGCCTACCTTCCGAACATCGTCACGCGCGATGATTTGAACCATCTGGGGCGCGATATGTTCTCGCAACTCTCCGTCAGCCACATCACGGGGATTGAAGGCGGCGACACACTGTCTGCGGGCGGCACGAGCGAAAACATAGGGCTGCTCGGCGCGGACTTTCAGGTTGACGGAGGCCGCTACCGTATCGCGCACATTTACAGAGGCAACAATTCTGTAGAAGGCTTGCAAGCGCCGTTGGGCCAACCCGGATTGGACGTGAGAGAAGGCGACTACCTTCTCGCGGTTGACGGCGAAGAGTTGAGCGTCGCGCGCAATCTCTTTCAGTATTTTATTGGAAAAGCAGGCAAGCCTGTAGAGATAAAAGTTGCTGCGCAAGGAAGCGGGCAAGGCGCACGCACCTTCAAGGTCGTACCCCTTGCAAGCGAGTACGCGCTTCGCCAGTACGATTGGATCGAGCGTAACCGTCGCAGAGTCCGAGAACTATCCGGCGGAAGACTGGCATACATCTACTTGCCGGATACTTCTACGAACGGCTACGAGACTTTCAATCGAGAGTTCTACGCGCAACTGGACAGGCAGGGCTTAATCCTGGACGAGCGTTTCAACGCAGGGGGCGTCGGCGCGGATTACATCATAGAAGCGCTCAGGCGCGCGCCCTTGCAGAGCGCAGTCCCGCGCGAAGGCGGAGATATTAGTATGCCCGTCGGAATGATTAACGGGCCGAAGGTGATGCTCATTAACGAGATGGCAGGCTCTGGCGGCGACACACTGGCGTGGATGTGGAGGCAGTCGGGCATCGGGCCGATTGTGGGGAAGAGAACATCCGGGTTGGGCGTCGGGGCTTCCGGTCAGGATTTGATTGACGGCGGCAGAATCAACGTGCCTGATTGGGGCTGGTACAACCCCACTAGAGGAATCTGGGACATAGAGAATCACGGCGTTGCGCCGGACATTGAAGTGGAGATTACTATTGCGGACTGGCGCGCGGGGCGCGACCCTCAACTGGAGAGAGCAGTGCAGATTGCTCTTGAGCAGTTGAGAAGAAGACCGGCCACGCAGCCAAGACGGCCAACATATCCGGTGTTCAGATGAGTTATAGCAAGGGACGAAGAGAAATCTTTTAGAAGCCATCCAATAAATAGTTGCAGCATCATTTTGAGCCAATGTTTATGCGGCTCCCACCAACTACCAGATTATTTATGAGATGAGTTCTAATTTCAAATTCCTCTGCATATCTTCTGCAATCATGTTTATCTTGTCAGCCGCCCGCCTGCTCGTAGGCTGCGATGAACTGCGGGTCGCGCCTCTTCAGGTTCTCGTAATCAATACGCTTGCTTCTAGTCATCAGCTTGAACGCGAAGGGCAGCGGCGCAAGGTGCATGAAATCACGCGCGTTCTCAAAAAAATGCAGGCTCTCGTAAGCGGCCTCCTGATACTCTTCGATTACAGGCTTACGAACTTTCTCAAACTCTGCGAGCGCCGCTCTCACATCACCAGTCTGCTTGAAACAATCGCTCAGAGCAATCGCGTCTTCCAGCGCCAGTTTCGTCCCTGAGCCTATGGAAAAGTGCGCCGTGTGCAGCGCGTCGCCTAAGAGGACTGCGTTCTCATAACTCCAGTGCGCGTTCCGCACGTTGATGAAATTTATCCACTTTGAGTTATTCGATAGCAGCTCGTGGCCGTGCAGGTCGTTTGCGAAAACCTTTGCCAGATATTCGCGCGCTTCCTCGTCACTTTTATTTTCAAATCCCGCGTTGGCCCATGTCTGCGGGTCGCATTCGACGATGAAAGTGCTGGTCGTCTCGTTGAACTTGTAGGAATGAGCCGCGAACACGCCCGCTTCCATTTCGCGGAACGTGAGCGTCAACCCGTGAAATAGCTGGCGCGTGCCGTACCAGATATATTTGTTGTTAAGCGTATCCAGAGAGGGCTTGAAAAACAGGTCGTACCTCTGCCGCACCGTAGAGTTGATGCCGTCCGCGCCGACAAGCAGATCGCCAGACTGTCTCAGTTCTTCAACGTCAGAGACTTCCATGCGAAAGCGCAAATCAACTCCGAGCGCTTCGCAGCGTTCCTGCAAGATGTTCAGCAACTTTATGCGCGCGATGCCGGAAAACTTGTTCCCGCGAATCGTGACCTTCTCGTCTTTGTGGACAACATCAACGTTGTCCCACATCTCGAAGCTATCCGTTATTTTTTGATATGTCTCTTCATCATTCCTTTGCAGGTAAGATAGAGTCTTGTCGGAAAAGACCACGCCCCACCCGAACGTATCGTCCGGCGCATTCCGCTCGTAAACAGTAATCTCATGCCCAGCCTGCGCCTTCTTCATCAATAGCGCGAAATACAATCCGGCTGGCCCGGCACCTATGATATTAATTTTCATGTCGAGATGTTTATCTACTCTCTCAAAAGCTGATTGGCAACTATCAATATCTGAGTCTATGACATGGCTTAGTAGATGAAAGTCTAACGGACTAACGCGCTTCCACTAAAGCTCTTTCAAGCAAATCACTAACGCTTAACCAATCCGCCCAATCGCGCAAGTAGTTAAAGTCTAAACTCTTACCTTGCGTCCCTATGATTCCAAGCACGTCCGTCCACTGTGTGTTTGAACTCTCGCCACCTGCCCGATACCACCTCAGCTTAGCCAGAATAGTATCTTCTGCTGTGGCGATGTAGATGGTTTGCTCAATATCGGGCGCTATTTTCTCCGGTTGTCGTCGTGCTAATTGTTGCCTGCTGAATTCATCAGACGACGCGACGAAGATGTCAATCTTGAAAACTGAATCGAAGTGAATGGCGTTGAAAGATGCTTTGCGTAGAACGGCGCGGCGGACGGACTGCTCGTCAATGTAGAAATCATCTCTTAATGCGGCGACGAAAGAGTTGATCTGCTCAAGCTTAATATTGGTTACGATGTCAACATCGCCGGTTGCTCTGTACAATCCCCATAGCGAGCTGGCGAAAGAGCCGACGACCACGTAGCTTATGTCTTGCTCGTCGAGCACATGCGTTACCTGCAATAAAACTGCCAGCGGGCTTTCCATAAGTTTCACCCGGCATACTCTTCCGAGTCGAACCCGTAAGCGCGCACTACTTCATCGCGTGTCAGAATTCTGGCAATGAATCTGCGACGCAACTCTTCTTCGCTAGCTTGCGGGTATCGGCGGCTCAGGTCTGTGAGCATCAGTGCGCGCGTTGTTTGAATGAGTTCGCATGTTAGAGCGAGACGTTTCCAGACGGGGATGCGGCGCATCAACTCGAACTGCATCGCTTGAGCTTCAGGTGTTGTGTCAGGCGAAAGTGGACGCATAGTTCCTTCACTCTTTCAAAAGCTGGTTGGCGATTATCAGTTTCTGAATCTCGCTCGTACCTTCGTAGATGCGCAAAGCGCGCACGTCGCGGTAGAGGCGTTCGATGATGTGGCCGCGCAGCAATCCTGTGCCGCCGTGAATCTGTAGCGCCTGGTCTATGATGCGGCAGGCCGATTCCGTTGCGAAGAGCTTGGCTTCGCTCGCGGCGCGCGTGACCGATTGCGAGCCGGAATCTTTCAGGTAAGCGGCGCGATAGACCAACAGGCGAGCGGCGTCCAGTTCGGTAGCCATGTCGGCCAGCTTCTCCTGAATCATCTGATGCTGGGATAGAGCGCGTCCGAACTGCTGGCGAGTTTTAGAGTAAGCGATTGCTTCATCCAGTGCGCGACGAGCCATTCCGCAAGCGGCAGCGCCCACGCTCGCGCGGAAAGTGTCCAGCGTCTGCATCGCAAGACGAAAACCGTCGCCTTCGTTTCCAACACGGTCTTCTGCTGGCACGCGGCAGTTATTGAATTCGATCTCGCCTATGGGATGCGGCGCTATCATCTCTGTGCGCTGGCGCACGGAGAAGCCGGGCATACGCGCGCCCACGACGAATGCAGATAGCTCCGCGCGCCCGTCCGGCTTGGTTCCTGTGCGAGCGAAGACAGTGTAAAAGTCTGCGACCCCTGCGTTCGAGATAAAACGCTTGCGCCCCTCTATGATATAGAATTCGCCGCCTTCATCAGTTCTCTCTAACCGCGCCGATGTTTTAATCGCAGCGACATCCGAACCCGCGTCCGGCTCTGTCAGCGCGAAAGCCGCCACAGCTTTCCCCTGCGCGGCGCGCGCGAGCCAGAAATCGCGCACGTGATCGGGCGCGGCGAGGCTAATGGCAAAGGTTCCTAAACCCTGCATCACGAAAGCCAGGTCTGCGAGCGACGAAGAGTAGGAGAGCGCCTCGCGTATCAAACAGAGCGAGCGCACGCCCAGAGGCTTGCCCGCATCGGCAACCGCATAACGCAGCAACCCTGCCTGCGCCAGAGCGCTAACGAATCCGCGAAACTGCGCGTCCGTCTCTGCCTCTTCACTCGCTCGCGGCTCTATCTCGCGCGCCGCGAAACTCGCCACGCTCTCAGCCAATTCGCGCTGCTCGTCCGTGAAGAATGGAGTCTGCTGTATGAATCGGTCGGCAATCATGGGAAAAGATTAAGGGTAAAAGGGGAAATGGGGAAGAGTGGAAAGGGAAGAAGCAAGAGAAAGCGGCGTTCTTTCTGCCTTCTACTTTTACCCATTTCCCCTCTTACCCTTTTACCCCGCTGAATTTCGGCTCGCGTTTTTCTACAAACGCTTCGTAGGCTTCGCGGTAATCAGGGTGCTGCATGCAGATGGCCTGCGCCTGCGCTTCCCATTCGAGAGCGATCTGAAAACTCACATCCATTTCGCGGTTGAGCATCTCTTTCGTCATCGCTAGTGCGAAGGCTGGCCCACGCGCGAGTTTTTGGGCCAACCCTCGCGTAACGCCCTCTAACTCTTCCGGCTGAGCGACGCGGTTATATAGACCGATTCTTTCGGCCTCTTCAGCCGACAGAAAATCGCCCGTGTAAAGAAGCTCTGTCGCTTTAGCAAGGCCGACCAGTCTGGGCAGCAGATGAGCCGCGCCCATGTCAGCGCCCGAAAGACCTACGCGCACGAATAGAAAGGCGATCTTGGCTGCGCTGCTTGCGATGCGTATGTCCGAAGCCAGAGCTATGCACGCGCCTGCGCCAGCCGTAGTTCCGTTCAAACTCGCTATCACAGGTTTGGGGAGCGCGCGTATGTTGCTCACCAGTTCACACGTCATGCGCGTGAACTGAAGAAGACCCTGCATATCGCGCTTGAATAACTCGCCAATGATGTCATGCACGTCGCCGCCCGAACAGAAAGCGCGACCTGCGCCCGTTATAACAACGGCTCGCACCTCATCTTCATCGCGCAAAGCCTTGAACGCATCCGTCAACTCACGATAAACCTCGAACGTCAGCGCGTTCAATCGTTCGGGGCGGTTTAATGTAATCCAGCCCACGCCCTCGCTAACTTCGTAAAGAAAACTTTTGGGGTGCAACATATTCAAGTGATAAGTGATGAGTGAAAAGCTGTGAATCGTAAATCGTTAATCGTGAATAGAAAAAGCATCCCTTCCATTCACCATTCACATTCTTATCACTTATCACTAAAGAACAGCGATTCCTTCAATCTCAACTTTTGCGCGATCTTCCAGCAGGCTCTTAACCTCTACGAGCGTCATCGCGGGGTAGTTGCTCCCCATCAACGCGCGCCAGCGTTCGCCAATCTCGCGCGTTCGCTCGGCATACTCTTTTTTATTCGTGACATAGATGACCAGACGCGCGATGCCGCCCGGCGCTCCGCCTGCTTCGCTGACAACAGCCAGAACATTTCCCAGCGCCCGGTCAAACTGTTCTACGAAATCATCGCTCACTATCTCGTGCCGCTCATCCCACGCGATCTGCCCCGCTATGAAAAGCAGCTGCACGCCGGGCATCGTAAGCAGGCCGTTTGTGTAGCCGCTTGGCTTGCCGAGCGAAGGCGGGTTGATGTGTTTGAAAGACATTTTCGATTTCGGAATTCGGATTGCGGATTGGAAAGCAGGTTGAAGAAACCATTAATTCAAATTTAATTCAGTTCTTCAACTCCGCGTTCCGCAATTAAAACAGTATGCTTCCGCCGTCAACGTTAATAGACTGGCCTGTAATGCCGCGCCCGTCCTCAGAAGCCAGGAGGAGCGCGAGCGATGCGACCTCTTCGGGCGTGATAAGACGGTTCTGCGCGCTCATGCGACTGATCGCTGCGATAGCGTCCGCCTCGCTCTTGCCTGTCTTCACAGTGATGCTCTCGATTGCTCGCGTTGTCATCTCTGTTTCGACGTAGCCCGGACAGATGGCGTTGACCGTGATGCCTTTCATCGCAACTTCCAGAGCGACCGAGCGCGTCAAGCCCAGAACGCCATGCTTCGACGCGGAATAGGCCGCGATATAAGGCGCGCCCGTCTTGCCGGCGATTGACGCCACATTGATGATGCGCCCCCAGCCGCGCTCTATCATTGTGGGAA
>DATHJK010000104.1:0-3764 GCA_035316225.1 Pyrinomonadaceae bacterium | reverse complement strand
CGATGCCGGAGCGTTGCCGCCATGACCTGTACGCTATAGGCGGATGCGCCAAAGTTGAAAACTTTGACTCTGCTTGCGCTCTGCTTCCGGTTCAGCGTCTCCTCCAACACTTGAGCAAAGGTGTCTTCGGTTCTACCTACCCCTTCTCCAAAAGTTACGGAGTCGCCGACCAAAGCGATTCTGTATTCATTATCCTGATGTGTGCCGTATCTTTCGCCAACATTCATTGAACGCAGGCCGAGGCTATCTGTATTAATGATAGCGAGACCGCGCGCCCTGGCGTGTGAGAGATTCGGTTTGTGGACGTAAGGGATTTCTTCCTGTGCCGAGGCGAAAGGCATGTAGATGGGATCGCAGATGTGGTGTTCGGAGTATCCCGAGAGGCGGATTCCGATTTCCAGCAGCGCCACTGTAATGAGCGATAAATAAAGCGCGTAGAGCAGCTTTTTAGGCAATCTTCTAATCATGCTACAGACTGACAGATTTCAGGTTCAGGTCTGTACCGCCTGATAGAAGGGATGAGGGATGAGGGATGAGGGATGAAATGGGTTGAATGAATTGCATGTTGACCTGTTCACTACATTCTTATTCATCCCTTCGCCCTCATCCCTCATCCCTTTTACTCTCCGCCCGGCTTAAGCAGGCGATACTGACTGGCAGTCGCACTCAACTGAGAACTGCTATAATCGCAGTGATACTTTTCGTCTCATTCTGCGCTTTGATGGTTAGTTCCTTCCCGCGTCAAATATGTTATCATCATAGCCCCTCTCCAGGCTTTGCAACTATTTCGGATGTTTCGCGTATAATCGGTTGCATCCGTTAGACCCGTTTTTCCGTCTGAAATCCTATAGAATTCTCAACGCGGAGATCCACAAATGAGAGATTTGGCAAGTGTCGCCTTGAACGTAGCCAAGCAACAGGGGGCGTCTTACGCGGACATTCGCATAAGCCGCCACCTAAACAATTTCGTCTTCACGCGCGAGGATCACGTACAGAACGTCACGAACACCGAGTCATACGGGTTCGGCGTTCGCGTTCTGGTCAACGGCGCGTGGGGCTTTGCCGCTTCGAGCACGCTAGACAGGCCAGAGGTCGAGCGCGTAACAGCACGAGCTGTGGCTCTGGCGAAAGCCACGCGCACCATAGCACGCTCGCCCATCAAGCTGGTCCCGGTCGAAAGCTATCCGAACGCAAGGTTCGATACGCCCATCAAGCAAGACCCTTTCACCGTCTCGCTTTCGCAGAAAGCCGACTACCTTCTGAAAGTGAACGCCGAAGTGATGAAGGTCAGAGGGCCTGGCCCAATGTTCGTAAACTCCCTGATGTTCTTCACCAAAGAAGAGAAGTATTTCGCCTCGACCGAAGGGTCTGAGATAGAGCAGACGCTGGTTCGCTCATGGCCTACTTTCACCGTGACGAGCGTGAACCAGCAGACCGGTCGCTTCGAGCAGCGCAACAGCCTGGGCACTCCCGCAGGCAAAGGTTACGAGGTCGTAGACGAATATGACTTGCTTCACGAAGCGCCGCGCGCTGCCGAGCAGGCCATACAGAAGCACACGGCCAAGCCGGTCGAGCCCGGGCGGAAAGACCTTGTGCTTCACCCGACGAACCTCTGGCTCACGGTTCACGAATCCATAGGCCACCCGACAGAGCTTGATCGCGTGCTCGGTTACGAAGCCAACTACGCGGGCACGTCTTTCGCCACGCGCGAGCGGCTGAATAATAAAGCCATGCCGTATGGCTCAAAGTTCGTCAACATCAAGGCTGACAAGACGCAGGTCGGCGGGCTTGCCACCTGCGGCTGGGATGATGATGGAGTGAAGACAACGGAGTGGGACATCATACGTGAAGGCATCCTGGTCGGTTACCAGACCATACGCGACAACGCCTGGGTCATCGGCCTGAATCGCTCGAACGGCGCTTGCTACGGCGATAGCTGGCACGATGTTGCGTTCCAGCGCATGCCGAACATTAGTCTTCAGCCTGCGGCTGGCAATCAGAGCATAAGCGCCGACGACCTTATCGCAGACGTGAAAGACGGCATATACATTGAAGGCGACGGCTCATTCTCCATAGACATGCAGCGCTACAACTTCCAGTTCGGCGGACAGGTTTTCTGGGAAATTAAGAACGGGAAGAAGACAGGGTTGCTGCGCGACGTTGCCTATCAATCGCGCACGCCGGATTTCTGGGCCGCATGCGACGGCGTAGGATCACGTGAGTTCTACCGTCTGGGCGGGTCATACTTCGACGGCAAGGGCGAGCCGGGACAGATAAACGCTGTCTCGCACGGATGCGCTCCGGCGCGCTTCCGCAACATCAACATCATCAACACAGGGAGGAGAATCTGAGATGGCTCTGCTCACATCCCAAGAAGCTGAAAGAATTTTACAGAAGACGCTCTCCTTCTCGAAAGCTGAAGAGTTGGAAGCGCAACTGTTCGGCAATCGTCAGGCTTACAACCGCTTCGGCGTAAACTCGGCCAGCACAAGCGGCGACGGCGATAACATAACGCTCGTCGTCAACGCCCACTTCGGACAGAAAGGCGGCGTTGCTACGACCAACACTCTGGACGACGCAGGGCTTGAGCGCGTCGTTCGTGTTGCGGAAGAGATAGCGAAGCTGCGTCCTGACAATCCCGAACAGATGCCTTTCCTCGGAAAGCAGACTTTCCATGACATCCCTGCCGCGTTCGACGAGGCGACTTACAACGTGAGCGCTGATACGCGCACTACAGGTATAGCCGCGACGATTGACGGCGCGAAGGCGAAGAATCTGGTCGCCGCAGGAATTTACGATAACTCCGGCGGCTTTCAGGGAATGGCGAACACCAGGGGGCTGTTCGGCTTCAGTCGCCAGTCGCTCGCCTCTTACACGACGACCGTGCGAACTGCGGACGGAACAGGCTCAGGTTGGGCCAGCGCCATGTCGCACCGCATCAGCAACATTGATGCGAATGCCGTGGGCACGCGCGCGATTGAAAAGGCCGTGCTATCGCAGAACCCTGTGGCGATAGAGCCGGGCAACTACACTGTGATTCTTGAGCCGAACGCCGTCGGCGATCTGGTGAGCTTCATGCTCAACTTCTTCGACGCGCGCCAGGCTGACGAAGGCCGTTCATTCCTGTCTAAGCAAGGAGGCGGCAACCGCGCGGGCGAAAAATTCTTCGGCGAACAGGTCAACCTGTACACAGACCCTGACGACCCGCGCCTTCCGGGGCAGCCTTTCGACGGCGACGGGCTGCCGAACACCAAGTACGACTTCGTACGCGGCGGCGTCATCAAGCAACTGAACTACTCGCGCTACTGGGCCAAGAAACAGAACGTCGCTGTGAACCCCGGCCCTGCGAACCTGATTATGGACGGCGGCAACGCCTCCATAGACGACATGATAAAGAGCACGCAGCGCGGCGTGCTGGTCACACGGTTGTGGTACATCAGGCTGGTTGACCCGCAGACCGTTTTGCTGACGGGACTGACGCGCGACGGCACGTTCCTCATAGAAGGCGGAAAGATCAAGAGCGCCATTAAGAATTTCCGCTTCAACGAGACGCCCGTCAAGATGCTCAACAACATTGATGCGATGTCGCCCGTCGTGCGTATCACAGGCTCCGAGCGAGTAGGTGAAGGCTTCCCCATACTCGCGCCAGCGCTCAAGGTGCGCGACTTCTCGTTCACGAGTCTTTCCGACGCGGTATAAAATCTAGGACTGAGCAGAAATCACTCAACCCTTTGCGCTCTTCTTAGCGTCTTGGCGTCTTTGCG
>DATHJK010000103.1:0-10073 GCA_035316225.1 Pyrinomonadaceae bacterium | reverse complement strand
GTCCGAAGCAACGACCCTGAAAATATACTGACCATCCGAGAGTGCAGCGCCGTCAACCGTGTAAAAGTTGTCGCGTATCTTCTCCTTCAAGAGACGGAATGTGGTCTCGTTAACGGAGCGGTAGTAGATGGAGTATTCGAGCGAGTCGCCGTTGCGGTCTTCGGCCTGCCATTGAAGCGAGCGTGCGCCGCGCTGGTAGATGCGGCGCGGCGGAACTTGCTGCTGCACCACGCCGAAGACGGATGGGTCAAGACCTGATGCTTCTATGTTCGGGTCAACTGGAACAGCCACCACCTGCTGCAAGCCGACGCCCGTCGGCAAAGCTGTGATTGAGAGGATTTCCGGCGCGACGTTTCTCGGTAGATAAGCGACGCTCACATCTTCCATGCGCGAGTCTGCGCTGCCCTGTGCTCCTGCTGCCGGAGCGCGAAGAGTGGCGCGCCATTGAATGAAACGGGCGCGTGGGCTTGAGACCTGCGTGCCCGCAGGGTCTCTGTAAGGCGCGCTCCAATCGCTCCAGGTCGCGTCCGGCCTCTCTGTGTTGCCGGAGCGAGTCTGAACTTCAATGTTGCCGCCGCCGCGCCACCAGATTCGTCCCCACGTAGCCACAAGCTTCGCGTCGCGCACGGGCGATTCGTAGGTGCCCTCGCCCACCAGACCTGTTCCAAAACGAAAGAGCTTGCCCTGGTTGCTGGATGCTGCAAAGACTTCGTTGGCGCGTGTGATGAGAGACGAAATCTGCCCTTCGCTTGATTGAAGCAGGAGCGTGTCGCGCCCGCCGTTAGTAACCGAATAGACTCGACCTTTATCTGCTGTGCCTATCAATACGGCGTTGCCCTGCGGCGCAGGCGCGACCGAGAATGCAGTTATAGTCGTAGAACTCCAGAGAACATCCGTCCCGCCGTCCGGCAGTATGCGGAAGACAGCGCTTCTGGCGCTGCCCAAATCCTGGCGGCTGCGCGCGGGCGATGCTTGCTGAACCGGATTACCGTTCTCGTCAACGCTGGTGATGGTGACTGTCACGTTCCCTTGCCCGGATGAATCCGACTGCTGAGATTGCGTTGTCGCTGGCGCGCTCGCCAGTCTCTGCGCCGAAGCCGCCTCACTGAGCGCCAGAGCGTAGATAGAGCCATCGGGAGCCAGCGCCAGCGAATGAATCTCACGAAGCGGCGCGTCGTAAAGTGCGAAAGCCTTTCCTTCGGGCGATACACGCAGTACAAGCCCGCCCGGGTCTGTGCCTGCTATCAACTGGCCGCTGCCATCAACCGCGAGCGAGATAACATGCGTTTCGTTCGTGTCGATCAAGAGCGACTGTTCGGGACGCGCGCCCATTGAACGAACTCTGTAGAGCTTCCCGTTGTCTCCTGTGCCTACGGCGAGTGATCCATCCGGCAGAACTGCAAGCGACCAGATGTACTTGTCCGGCGGGTCGAAGAAGACTTCGGCGTGGCCGTCCGCGCCGACGCGATAGACTTTCCCATCCGGCGACGTTCCCGCATAAAGCGTCCCGTCCTGCGCAACGGCCAATGCTGTCACGTCCAACTCGGGCGCGTCGTAGAGCAGCGCCCCCTGCCCATCTGCGCCGACGCGATAGAGCCGACCGTCGTGCCCGGTCCCCAGATAGACGTTTCCCGCCGCGTCCGCCACGCTGGCCCAGACGTAAGCCTGAGTTGTGTCGTAAACTTGGGTGAAGCGCGGCGCGAGCATGAGCGCGCCCGTGTCCGTGACCGAAACCCCGCGCGCGTCGCCTCGCAAAAGCTCTGCGCGAGAACTCAACTCCCAGACAATCGGCTGGACTGCCCTGACGGAAACGACGAAGAATGAGAGGAGGATGATTGATATGAGAACTCGTGCAGCAGAATTTTTATTAATCATTCAATGAATCACTGCGAATGAGAATGAGCGTAACCAAGATCGCCCTTTCTTCGCAGTCCTTAACCTCAAAGTTGAAAATTGCGTGATTGGCTTACTTATTTCTGACTATAACCCGAAAGAGCTTCGCGCAGGAAATCACAATAGTTTCCGCGCTATTCAACTCCTTTGCGCTTCTTTGCGCCTTTGCGTGAAGCCTCAACTCTCACGCGCCTTGAGCTTTATGATAACTAAGGTCTCACGCAAAGAGCGAAGAAGCACAAAGGAGTTCTGAAATCAGCTTATGTCCCAATGTATTTCGCGTAGAGCGAGCGCGCCACACTGATGTCATCCGTACCGCGAATGATCGAGCGCGCGTCCCTGAAGACCGTCAACTCATAATCGCCCGTTCGGAAACGAAGAAGATATTGATTCACTTTCACATCACCTGCGTTGCGAAGCTTCACGGCGAGCGAATCGAAATCAAGATGAGCCGCACGCGCTGGCGCTATCTGAACTGCGTTGCGACCGCACAGCGCTGCCGCAAAATCCCCGGCCTCTGCTTCGAGCGTCTCGTAACTCCCTTTCGCGCACGTCGGACAATCAAAGGATGGTTCGCCCAGACCTATTCTTCTATACTCGTTACGCCAAACATCGAACTGCATCAACGAGCCGTGCAGGTTTTCCATGTTTCCCGTCAGAAGCTTCATGGCTTCACTCACCTGCACAGCGGAGACGACCGCGATGATAGGCATTATCACGCCCGCAGTGTCGCACGTAGGCGCGCTTGCTGCCGGGGGCGTTTCGGGAAAGACGCAGCGCAGGCAAGGCGTTCGGTGCGGCCTGACTGTCATGGTCACGCCGTAAGAGCCTACAGCCGCGCCGTAAATCCAGACCACTTCATGTTTGACGCAGGCGTCGTTAATCAGATAGCGCGTGGCAAAGTTGTCAGTGCCGTCCAGCACGACATCGCAACCCTTAACCAGCCGCTCTATGTTCGACTGGTTCACATCCGCGACTTCCGCTTCGATTTCAATCTCAGAGTTAATCTCGGCCAGGTGACGCGCGCAGGCAACCGCTTTAGGAAGGCGCTCGGCTGCGTCCCTTTCGGTGAACATGGTCTGCCTTTGCAGATTTGATTCTTCCACGAAATCTCTATCAACTAATCGCAAGCGCCCCAATCCGGCGCGCGCGAGCGCTTCCGCGTGTGCAGTTCCGAGCGCACCGCAACCAACGAGTAGAGCGCGCGAGCCTAGAAGTCGCCGCTGCCCCTCCTCGCCAATCCCATCGAAAAGAATCTGTCTGCTGTAACGCTCAATCATAAAAGCAGATGTTAGATGCTGTATGTCAGATGCCAGTCAGCACGGCTGCTGATAGTTATTGTTGGGCTTCTGAAATCCGTTTATCGAAAAACTGTCTTGCGGCTTCGCGCATCGTTTCAACCGGCGCGTCCGTGCCTGTCCATAATTTAAACTGCGCGGCTGCCTGCTCCACGAGCATCGAAAGCCCGCCGATTGTTTCGCACCCCGCTTCACGCGCTTCCCGCAGAAAGCGAGTTTCGAGCGGGTTGTAAACCAGATCGTAAGCTATCGCTGCGCCCGCAAGCTTGTCTGAGCGTGCAGGCGTCTCATCCTCTTGCTCGCCCTGTGTGCCGAGCGGAGTCGTGTTAACGACCAGATCGAATTCTTTGAAGCTCGCTTCATCTAAAGAGATGATGGAGACTCCGAACTTTTCCGCAAGCGCCCGCGCTTTTTGGGCGTTGCGCGCAAACACAGTCACTTCCAATTTCTCTTTCTTCAAAGCCCAGACTACAGAGCGCGCCGCGCCTCCCGCTCCGATTACGGCTGAGCGCGCTCCGCGCAAAGTAGCTCCCCTTTCACGAAGCGGCGCTAGAAAAGCTTCGGCGTCCGTGTTGTATCCGCGCAAGCGGTCGTTTTCGACGACAACTGTATTAACAGCCCCAATCTCTTCAGCAACCCGGTCAATCCCGTCAAGCTCTTCAATGATGGCGCTCTTGTGCGGCGCTGTCACGCTCAAGCCCAGAAGCCGCCAGTCAATCTCGCGCGTGCGAGGGTTCATCATTCTTTTGATGAACGCCGAGAGGTCATGAACGTCAAACGGAATGTAAACGGCGTCCAGGCCGCGCGCTTTGATAGCACGGTTGTGCATCAGAGGCGATACCGAATGCGCAGTTGGCAAGCCGACGAGTCCCATCACTTGCGTCTCTTCGCTTATCTCGTCCACACGATAAATTTCGCGCAACTCTTCCGCCGTCACCTGTCCGGGCGCTGTCGAGTGCGCGCTATCTGAGGAAGCGAACGAGAGAAAGCTTCCACGCGATGGGCCAAGAATTCGGGTGGCAAGCCCCGCCTGTCCCATAGCGACCGCGATTATCTCGCGTCCATCACGCGCGCCGCGCTCAAGCAATCGGAACACGGGCAGGCAATCAAGAGCGTCTCTGGCCTGCACAGCTATCTTAAGAATACGAGCGGGCGTGGCTCGCATCGTTTCGTATATCTCATCCAGATCGTCTGGCAGACCGCCGAAGTTGTGATAAGAGCAGATGACGCGATTCCAGTTCAGAAGCCCCTGCCAGCCCTCGCCCTCGCGCTCGCGGAAGAAGAGCACAAGGTCAAGCTCTATGTCCGCGAAATCAGCATCCGGTTTGTTGAATAAAAAATGCTCGTCCCAGAAGACTATGCGATTAAAATTATCTAACTCGTGAAAGCCTCCCTGCTCTGCGGGTCTCATCGTGAGGATTACCGGACATGGACGCGCATTTAGCAGTTGGTTCAACCCATCGAGCGCTTTCACAAGCTCACTTCCGCCCAGACAATCAAGACGAAGCTCTACCACGTCCGCAATTTCGCATGCGCGCGCGACCGCAGCCACCAGATCGCTCGCACGCTGCTCGCAAACCGGGATACAGATTCGTGCTCTACTTTTCTCTTTCATCAAAAGAAGTACGAGGCTATGAAAAAGCAGTAATGAGTGCAGAGCGCAGAGTGATGAATGAAAAGCTCACAATTCATCACTCTGCGTTCTGCACTCATTACTGCTCTTCTTACGTTGTCTCGAAAAGCTCGTGCGAGAGGTAGCGCTCGCCGAAATCGCAGATGATCGAAACGACGCGCTTGCCTGCACCCAACTCCTTCGCCACCTCGCGCGCAGCCCATGTGATCGCGCCGGACGAGATGCCGCAGAAAATTCCTTCCTCGCGCGCTAACCTGCGCGAGATTTCGAGCGCGTCTTCATATTCGACGCGCATCACGCGGTCAACAACCGATGGATCGTAATTGCGCGGAATGAAGCCCGCGCCTATTCCCTGAATCTTGTTTGGCCCGGCCTCGCCGCCCGACAATACCGGAGATGACGCAGGCTCGACCGCGACGACCAGCAGCCTTTCTCCAAGCCTCTCTTTCAAAACCTGTCCGACGCCGGAGATAGTTCCGCCCGTGCCCACGCCTGCGACGAAAGCGTCAAGATGGCCGTCCGTATCCTCCCAGATTTCTTCGGCTGTGGTCAGACGATGCACTTCAGGATTCGCGGGATTATCGAACTGGCCCGGCGTCCAACTGTTCGGAGTCTCTTCCGCAATATCAGCGGCCTTCTTCATTGACCCCTTCATTCCTTCTGCGCCCGGCGTGAGCACGACTTCAGCGCCCAGAGAGGTGAGCACGCGGCGGCGCTCGACCGTCACAGTATCCGGCATCGTCACAATCAGCTTGTAGCCTTTGACCGCAGCCGCGAATGCGAGCGCGATTCCCGTGTTGCCGGAAGTAGGCTCTATGATGACGGTCTCGCCCGGCTTTATCTTTCCCTCGCGCTCGGCTGCGACGATCATGGCAGCGCCGATTCTGTCTTTGACAGAATCCAATGGATTCTGCGATTCGAGTTTAGCAATCAACTCCGCAGAGTCCGGGTGAGGGATGCTGTTCAAGCGAACGAGCGGCGTGTAGCCGATCAACTCCAGCATGTCGTTGGCGATTTTAGGTCGTTGGGGCATTAACGACTCCTTCGTAGAATTTATGAATGATTGAAGCGTTATCGCTTCGGAAAAATTTCAGAGCCGTCTTGCAAACGCGCGCTGACGACGATTCATTTCAAAGTAATGAAGCAGTTTCAATTCGAGAGAGCCGGTAAATATCGGTTCGGAAATTTTCACCATCATCGCTGCCAGTTCGGGGAATGGCTTTCTCCCCAACACCTCAAATTTCGCCGCGAGGCTTTTCGGGCGACTGCGTAAAAGCCCTCGTTGGAGCTTCCGCTCCCAGATGTCTCGTCGTCCCTTCCGTCACGCTCGGCGGTTGCGGGTAAAGCTCGCCCGTGTTGCGTGAAGGAATCGCGCTAACGCGCGGCGGCGGCGACATTGCAGCCTGCGCGGGGAAGCTGGTTGCTTGCGGCAACTGCCCCTGGTTCTTGAACCGCACATACTCGGCAATGCCTCCGCCCAGAGTTGTGATTGCAGGGATTAGCATCCAGAACCACCAGATTCTTCCGGCGGGAGCGAAAAATAGAACGGCAATCGCCACGGCTATGAAGGCCAACCCGGTGAAGATATTCTTGATTGCGTGCTCAACGCTCGCTTGCTTCTCCATCTTGCGACGAGCGCGCCTGCTCATACGATCATCCGGCTGGTCGGCGCTCTGCGCTTCCGGCAAGCTGCCCGTAAGCGCCTGCGGCACAAGACTGATGTTCGAGCCGCACGCGCGACAGAAATGCGCCCCCTCCATATTTTCCGCAGCACACTTTGGACAAAACATCTAGCTCCTCCTCCTGAAAGGTTTCAAGCAGATTCTAATTTACTTTCCCGAAGCATCAAAGCTCTCGTGTATCTTAGTAGTGTCATAGTTTGAGACCGGGAGCCGGTGTTTACCGGCCTCGCGCTTTCAAAGTCGCACACTACTCGTATCTTTGTTTATCCTCTGAGAAGCTGTTTGCGCTCGTCCCGTCAGCTACGATTGAGTTACTTTTCCAAACAGCTTCTCAGGTTTTTGTCTCGACCAAATTTCTCTGCCTCACTGCTTCGTAGAGAATCACGCCTGCGGCGACAGAGACGTTGAGCGAAGCGATTCTGCCAAGTTGAGGAATGCGAACGAGCGCATCGCAGCGCTCGCGCACGAGCCTGTGAAGCCCTGCGCCCTCGCCGCCCAGAAAGAGCGCGCTGGCCTGCGTCCAGTCCCACGCTGTATAGACGGTGGCCGCGTCCGCGCTCGTCCCCACAGTCCAGATGTTTCGCTCCTTCATCTCTTCTATAAGGCGCGAGAGGTTCGCGGCGCGTGCTACACGTACATGCTCAAGAGCGCCCGCTGCGGCCTTCGCCACAGTCTGAGTCAGTCCGACCGCGCGCCTTTCCGGGATAAAGACTCCGTGCGCGCCCGCGCACTCGACCGTTCTTAAAATAGCGCCGAGGTTGCGCGGGTCTTCAACGCCGTCCAGTACAACCGCAAGCGGCGGGTCATCTGTGCCCACGCGCGCCGCCAGTTCATCCAACAACTCGCTCTCGTCCTCGTAACGAGCGGCGGCAATCGTAGCAATCACTCCCTGATGATGCTCATCGCCAACGAAGCGCGCCAACTCTATGCGCGGCGCATGACGTACAGGCACTCGCGCATGTCTGGCCTCTTCAAGAAGCTCGCGCAGACGATGATGCCTGGCTCCTTCCGCAATCGTTATCTGCTCAATCCGGCGCTTTCCCGCGCGCAAAGCCTCAAGGACAGGCGCGACTCCGTAAAGCTTCTCCTGCGGCGCGCCCGGTTCGTCCTGCGAACGCGGACGCGGTTGATCTTCACGCTCGCCAACAGGTTTTGAGCGAGCGCGACCGGGCCTCTCATCGCGGAAATTTTTCCCCGTTCGTTTCATCTTCCGAAAGAAGCTCTAAGAGTTGTGCGCCAACAGGTAGCGGCGCAGGCGTGAATAGCGCGTAAACTGAGCCTCGTTGCTGATAGTCGTCGCCTCCTCCGTGCTCAGCCTTGTGCTAAGCCTCCCTATCTCGCGCTTTAATCCTAACGACTCGGTGCGCTGATCCAGCGGCCATACGGGCGCAAGCGCGTGACGCACTCGATTGTATGTTTCGTCCAATCTCGATTGAGTGGCGCGCATGGTTAATTCCCCGACCAGACATGCGAAATTCTCTGCGGCTATCAGACTCTTCTCCGCGCCCAGACATGAGAAATCAAAGTTGTTCGCTGTGATTCGCAAAGATGCCATAGAGCTTTTCGTGTAAACGTCCAGCACAGCCTCGTCCGACATAAATTCGCGCGCGTCCCTTATCTCATTCTCAGTCGTGCGCCCGCGTCTCTCTTCAACCTCTACGCGACGATTGAAGAGCCTGCCGGTAACCAGCAAAGCTATCTCGTCCCACTTCATGCTTGAGCTTTCAGCGCCGGAAGTCGGATAAGCAACAAGCGAGTCCTCGTCGAAGCGAAGCGCGCGCAACCGCTTCGGCAGCACTTCTTCAACCGCCAACTCTTCGTCGGGCACTATGACCAGCTTCAAACCCGACGACTTTAGCCTCTCTTCCACAAGCGCGGCTTCCTCCGGCGTCGAGGCGCGCGCAACGGGCAACGGCTCGCGCGCCGTCACTATGCTTTTTAACTCATCCTCTTGAAGACGCAGCAGGTTGGAAATTTCCGTCCAGACTGTCTCCAACGAATCCAACGCTTCATCGGGCAGGAGCACTACGTTGAAACCGCGCTCCCATTTCTCAAGCCGCCGAAGCGTTGGGCGACGCAAAAGTGCGCTGCGCTCGGTCTCGGGCAGCGCTGCTGCGCAATAGAGGCAAGTGGTTCGCGTTGGCGGGTTGGCGCGCAGGCATTCTTCGCACGTCACCATCTCGGAGGGCGCGAAACCGCGCTCTATTATCTCCGGCGCTTTGTCGGAAACATATTCGTCATCGTTCGACAATTCTTTGCTCTCCCTCGCCGCGAATTATAGTTTGCGCACTAAATCTTCGTCACCGTTTTGATTGATTGAGCCACACGTTACTGTATAATCCCTCTTTGAAATTATAGTGCCATCCGATTAGGTGCGACAGGGATTAGAGTTCAGCATTCAGGCTATACCGGTATGCACGCTAAAGCGTGAACTCTATACCTTGTCGCCGGAGATTTTAGAGGCAGATGGCTCTGCATATCTACAAGAAAAAAGTTTTCCGCTTGAAGGTGGGCGCTAGCCTGGCGCTTGCTGTGATGATTTGCGCGTGTGCGGGCGCATCGCGTCCACCCCAGGCCGGAGCGCCGCGCGGCGCAAACGATCAACCCTACCCGATTCTTATTGCATACAGTCCCGAACGCCAACAGGCAGTACTCGCAGCATGGGCTACGCTCACGCAGAATTCAGACGCGAAACCCGATCTGCAACCCGTAACTGCCACAGTCAAAAGCCTGCCCACAACATCAACGGGAAATTCGCTCTACCTCCCAAAGGTCACGGAACAACCTCTTATGAATGAAGAGGAGACGCGCGAATCGCTGCGTCGTTTCATAAGCTCTGAGCCTATACTGGTCGGGGCGAAACTGCCTGAGCTTTCGCTAACTCTGAGAACAGACGTTGCGGACGGAACAAAGCGCGCGCGTTACGAGCAGCGCCCGTTCGCACATCCTCTCCGAGGTGGCTACGGAATTCTGGAGATAAGCTTCGCCACCGACCGCCGCATCACGCAAATCACCAGCACATGCCTTCCGGACGTGGAAAAGTACAGGCGCACAATTTACAGGCTCGCGCCCGTAATTAAGGTTGCGGAAGATGCGGCGAAAGCCGTTCGAGGGAAAGCTTTCACTGTAACGGACGACGCGGGAAATACGCAGAACGTTACCGTAAGCGCCAGCGATGCGCTCACCGTGCGCGAGCTTGTTATCTACCCACTGCTCAGAGAGAACATGCTTGAGCTTCATCTTGCCTGGGAGATAGTGTACTCTCAAACCACCTCCTCCTCTACTAAAGCGGTCTATCTGGATGCCGTCAGTGGCGACATTCTGGGTGCGCGGCCCGTTTAGCTCTTATCTGCCGCGAATAGCTCTATAAGTTTTTCACTTGACGATGCGCGCCCTGCGGCGTCATCCTATCAACTACGTTTTCACTGATATTTAACATTTCTATATGGAGCAGCATATCGCATGCATAACTTTGATCCGACGAATAACATTTCCTGGCAGTTCGGACACAGGGGCAGGGTGGCGGTATTCATTGACGGCAATAACCTTTTTCACGCGGCGCGCTTT
>DATHJK010000102.1:0-2527 GCA_035316225.1 Pyrinomonadaceae bacterium | reverse complement strand
TATCTGGTCGAAGGCTACGAAACTCACTTTAGGATTATTCTTCGCTAATACCTTCGTGATAGCTGCCGTTAGTGTTGTCTTCCCGTGATCCACATGCCCTATCGTCCCTATGTTTACGTGTGGCTTACTGCGATCAAATTTGGCCTTGCTCATCTCTTTATCTCTTGCTCCTTTTTTAAGGGATGAGGAATGAAGAAAGAGCTATTGAGCTATTAACTCAATGCTCACTTCGTTCAACCCATCTCATCCCTCATCCTTCATCCCTTACTTCGCTACTCCCTGCACTTTCGCTATCACTTCGTCGGCGATGTTCTTGGGCGCCTGGTCGTAGCGTTCGAAGTGCATGGTGGAAGTCGCGCGCCCCTGAGTCGCGGAGCGCAGGTCGGTCGTGTATCCGAACATCTCCGAGAGAGGCACGTAGGCCGTGACGACCTGAGCGCCGCCCGGACGTTGCTCCATCTTCTCAATCTGTCCGCGACGCCGGTTAAGGTCGCCGTTGACAGCGCCCATGTACTCTTCCGGCGTAACGACTTCGACGCGCATGATCGGCTCAAGCAGCACAGGCTTCGCCTTCTTCACAGCATCTTGAAACGCAAGCGAGCCTGCGATGTGGAACGAGCGCTCGTCCGAGTCAACTTCGTGGTACGAGCCGTAGACCAGACGCACGCGAATGTCCACCATCTCGTAACCGGCGAGGAAGCCGCGCTCCATAGCGTCGTGTATGCCTTCCTCAATCGGCTTGATGAACTCTTTCGGAATCACGCCGCCCACAATCTTATTCTCAAAGACGAAACCTTCGCCCGGTGCGGGTTCGATCTCAATCTCGACGTGACCGTACTGGCCGCGACCGCCCGTCTGCCGCTTGTAAATCTCTTTACCCTTGGCTGGCTGAGTTATCGTCTCGCGGTAAGCGACCTGCGGCTTGCCAACGTTGGCCTCCACGCCGAACTCGCGCTTCATGCGATCAACGATGATCTCAAGATGAAGCTCGCCCATGCCGGCGATGATCGTCTGGCCTGTCTCTTGATCGGTCGAGACATTGAAGCTTGGGTCTTCCTGCGCCAGACGAGCCAGAGCAGTTCCAAGCTTGTCCTGATCCGCGCGCGTCTTTGGCTCGACAGCGACTCGTATGACAGGTGCGGGAAACTCTATCGCTTCCAGAACAATCGGCTTGTTCTCGTCGCAGATGGTGTCGCCCGTCGTGACCTGCCTCATGCCGCCGATAGCAACGATTTCGCCAGCGCTCGCCGTCTCAATATCTTCGCGTTTGTTCGCGTGCATACGCATCAGGCGGCCTACGCGCTCTTTCGTATCTTTAGTAGTGTTATATGCGTAAGAGCCTGCCTTTATCGTGCCGGAATAGACGCGCACGAAAGAGAGTTGGCCCAGATGCTTGTCGGCCATAATCTTGAAGACGAGACCGCTGAATGGGACAGCAGGGTCTGCGGGTCGGGTTTCAGTCTCACCCGTTCTCGGATTGATGCCTTCAACCGGGAGAATATCCAGAGGACTCGGCAAGTAATCAACAACGGCGTCCAGAAGCGTCTGCACGCCTTTATTCTTGAAAGCAGAACCGCAGACGACCGGCACAAGCTTGATTCCAATCGTACCTTTGCGAAGCGCCGCGCGAATCTCATCCTCTGTAATCGTCGCGCCCTCGTCTTCGAGGTACTTCATCATCAGTTCCTCTTCAACGTCCGCGACCGCTTCTAAAAGCTTGTGACGCGCAGCTTCGGCTTCCTCACGAAGCTCTTCCGGAATGTCAACGACCTCATACTCAGCGCCTTTTGATTCATCCTTCCAGACGAGTCCCTTCATCGTGATGATGTCAATGACGCCTTTGAACTGATCTTCTAATCCGATTGGAATTTGAATTGCGACGGGATTCGCGCCGAGGCGTGTGATAATTGATTGGAACGAGCGGTCGAACGATGCGCCTGCGCGGTCTAACTTGTTAATGAAGCAGATGCGCGGGACGTTGTATTTGTCGGCCTGACGCCAGACGGTCTCGCTCTGAGGCTCGACTCCGGCAACGCCGTCGAAAACAGCAACTGCTCCGTCCAGAACACGAAGCGAGCGCTCGACCTCCATTGTGAAATCCACATGGCCGGGCGTGTCAATGATATTGATGCGGTGCTCAACTCCGTTACGCATCCAGAAACAGGTCGTCGCGGCAGACGTGATAGTGATGCCGCGCTCCTGCTCCTGCTCCATCCAGTCCATAGTCGCCGTGCCCTCATGCACCTCGCCAATCTTGTGCGAGACGCCCGTGTAATAGAGCACACGCTCGGTCGTCGTGGTCTTACCGGCATCAATGTGAGCCATGATGCCTATGTTGCGGAACTTGTTGAGATCGTGCTTAGCCATTTCAGTTTTCAGTTTTTAGTTTTCAGTTTTTAGTTCCCGGCGTTTTGCTGAAAACTAAAAACTGAAAACTGTAAACTGCCCTTACCACTTGTAATGGGCGAAAGCCTTGTTGGCTTCGGCCATGCGATGCGTGTCCTCTTTCTTCTTTACGGAGTTGCCG
>DATHJK010000101.1:0-6424 GCA_035316225.1 Pyrinomonadaceae bacterium | reverse complement strand
TATCTGGTCGAAGGCTACGAAACTCACTTTAGGATTATTCTTCGCTAATACCTTCGTGATAGCTGCCGTTAGTGTTGTCTTCCCGTGATCCACATGCCCTATCGTCCCTATGTTTACGTGTGGCTTACTGCGATCAAATTTTGCTTTAGACATTCCGTGATTGCCTCTTCATTTAAGAATCTAGTTGCTGACTTACCGCTAAAGCGTGCGACAAGAAACTGGGTTGAAGCCGATGCTGGGATTTGAACCCAGGACCTTTTCCTTACCAAGGAAACGCTCTACCCCTGAGCTACATCGGCACGCGCCAATCTACTAAAATATCTGGAGCGGGAGACGAGGCTCGAACTCGCGACCCTCAGCTTGGAAGGCTGATGCTCTACCAACTGAGCTACTCCCGCCTATAAAGGGTGGAGGGATGAGGGATGAAGGATGAATAAAAATCAGATTCATCCTTCATCCCTCATCCTTCATCCCTCTCCTGGTGCAGGGGGTAGGATTCGAACCTACGTAGGGCGTTAGCCCGCCGGGTTTACAGCCCGGTGCCATTAACCACTCGACCACCCCTGCCCCCTTGTCAAAACGTCCTGAAGGATGCCGTCAAATATAGGCGCACGCGCCCTTTGATGACAAAATCACCCCGGTCGCAAATTTGTCACTTTAACTGAGTTCAGCGGAGTTTGCAAGTCGCCGCGACTCTTCTGCTGCTTCAACTTGCGCGCCGCTTTGTAAGAAAACAGTTCAGCTAGCTTTCCGGCTTCTCTATTAACGGATTTCAGCTTATTGCGAGACGCAAAAACGTTCGAGGGTAATTAAGCTCAATCACCCTCGAACGTCTCTATAAGAGCGCTGGTTTGTACCGGTCGTTCGCTGAGACGAGAGCGCGGTTAGGGCGCGCAATCCCTGTTGCTGCGAGTTCGCACGGAACTGAACCGCTGCTGGTACTCGTCTGAAGTAATAAAGGCGCAGACCATTGCCCTATAGTTGTTGGGCGCTGGCAGATTGTTCAGTACATCAAGCCAGAACTGGTATCCGCTCTCGTCAGCATCTCTACGCAGATAACCGAAATACTGCATGAGAACAAATGACGGGTTGTACTCTCTGTTTTTGAAAACTCCTATTTCAACCACGTCGCGCAAGGTTTGTGCGCGCGTTCGCCCCGCGTCCATAGCGATGATTGCCGATTGCCTTTCCATTGTGAAAGGCGTGAGTCCAGCCGTGTCATAGAGCTTGTTGACGAACGCAGAGTTTGTCATAGAATCGGGATAGACCTGCTTGAACTCCGGTCGCAGCACCCATTCGTAAGCGAGCGACTGCTTGCTTGCTTCAAGCCCAGAGCCGCCCACGACCTTGTTGCGGTCGCTCATGAATTCGCCGTAGCTCGGCCTGCGCCCTAGCGCAGCTTTGTACAGGCGATAGACGAACGAGCCTGACTGCTGAAACTCCTGCTCTATAAAATATGCGGCGGAGACGCCCACGCGCTGATCATGTATGCACGTTGCTCTCTTCTGCGAATCAGTCTCGTTGTTGCAGGAGTTGATCACACCAGTCCAGTAATCAAGCCCGCCTGTGTCCGGCGTGCGGCTCAGGAAATCGAAGTAATGCTGGCTCACGAAAAATTGAGCGTCGTCAATCGGGTTCGTTGTGGGCTGCCCCGTGTCATTATCAATGATAGTTACGAGAGTGCCGGGCGAGAAACCGCTCAAGCCTGATTCGAACGTGACTCTGAAAGTCTCGTTGCCCTCGGCGTATGCGTCGTCGGCGATTGGGATGACGATTGTCTTGCTGGTTTCGTTCGGAGCGAAGCGCAATGTGCCGGACACGTAAGTGTAGTCGGAAGCTTGCGTGGCCGTGCCATCGGCTGTTGCGTATTTGTAAGTGGCAGCCCCTGAAGTATCGCCAACGCGCGTGACGGTCACATGAGCTTCGCCAATGTTTTCCATCGTCGAGGTCGCGCCGGGAAAGCTAAAGCCGCTGCCCGGAGGATTCTGCGTGCCTGTGAAGTTGGCCGTGTAGTTCCCGCTTAATCCGCGCGTGCTGACCGCAGCAATTAATGAAGGATTAAAGCTGTAGCCGTTCTTCGCTGGCGCTACAGACATGCGGGTGTCCGGCGGGTAGTTGTAGACGTAATTGCCATTTGAATCCGTAGGCACAATTACGGGTTGTGGGTTTATGTTGCCTATGAATGTCATCTCGACGCCGGGGAGCGGATTGCCGTTCGAGTCAACGACATGACCGGAGATGGTCGAATTGGTATAAACGGCTGGCGTTGGACTCGGCGTTGGCGTTGGACTCGGCGTTGGCGTTCCCGAAGGAAGCGACTGCCAATCAAGAAAGAACTCGTTGAATGGGCTGGTGGTTATCCTGTTTATGGTGCCTGTTGCCAGCGTGAAGATGAAAACATCGTCTGCGTTCGAGAAGCCACCGGTGCGGCTGTAGCTCGTAAAGGCAATCAGCTTTCCGTCGGGCGACCACGCAGGCGATGAAGTGTCGTCCGTAGTGCTTCCCGTCAAGTTCACCTGGTTGCTGCCGTCGGCGTTCATCAGGTAAACCTCAGGGGTGTTATCGCGCTGGCTACTGAACACAATCTTGGTTCCGTCCGGCGACCATGAAGGCTGGCTGTCTTCCACCGTGTTAACCGTCAGCCTGACAGGATTCGCCGTAGGATTGCCGCTTGCATCAACATTGACGGTGTAAATCTCGAACCCGCTATTTGGGGTGCTGCGTGTGCTACAGAAGACTATCTTGCTTCCGTCGGGCGACCACTTCGGCCCGACATCAATGCCGGGGTTGTTCGTGATGTTCACAGCGTTGCTTCCGTCCGCGTTCATCACGAAGATTTCGTTATTGATAGTTGTACTACTATTTCCCAGAATCCTGACAAACGCGATGTGGCTCGCGTCCGGCGACCATGTGGGGAACAGATCGTTCGATGGGTCCTGGCTCACCTGATGCTGGTTTGTGCCGTCGGCGTTCATAACCCAGATGGCTGCCGTCGTATCTGTTTGCCTGCGGCGACCGAAGGCCAGCCTGGTCCCGTCTGGCGACCATGCGGGAGTGCTGTCAATAAGGCCGTTAAGACCCGACAGGGCAGAAAGGTCAACAGCGTTCGACCCATCCGGGTTCATAGAGTAAACGTGATTATCGTTCGTGAAAGCTATCTTGCCGTTGACTTTCGTTTCGTCCACGGAAACCTGAAAGCCGCCCGGCTTCTGCGCAGAAGAGTGCAGGCTTGCGACCCAGCACGGCACGCCCACCGAGAGCGCAATGAGCAAGAGGTACCTGAAAAACCTATTATTACTGTAGCGAGGCATTGATGTTCTCCTAATTTATTTCTCCCCGATATTTAGAGCGAGGCTATGTACTCGGTAAAGGAGGTGCAACTCTTGTACCGGCTGCCGAGCGCCGTAAAGGGACGCACTATGATGCAGAAAATGGCCTGTAATTAGCCTGACGATTTGCCGAAAATGAGAATTATTTCACTCGCCGAGGCCGGCTATCTCCGGGCAGAAAGGGTATAAGCTTAGACGCAAGAAACTTCCGACTCCTGATAGGGCGCACACTACTGCAAATCTTGATAAGAAGCAGACTGAAGACTTCTACCGACTTCAACTGAAAGTCCTACTTTAGAATGAAATCTTCCGCTTCCCTGTTTGATGGGCGGTGATGCTCCATAACGCTATATGCCAATTAAATGTCTACTATCAAATTAGCGAGTTGCGTGACTCATGGCAAGACCTACAGGGTCTGGAGTATCTCGTAAGCACGCTCAGCATCCGCCCGCTTGACGACCAAACGAACGCCTCCTGTTCGCTGAAGATGAGGCTCCATGCCACCAGCGTCATCTTTGAATATGAAGGCCCTCACTCCTGATTCCTGGAGCACTTGTTGAGCCATTGTGGCATCTGTTTCATTCGAGAAAATCTTGATAGCTACCACTTCTGATTCTGACATGAGTTTGAACCTCGATCTTCCTTTGGCCTGCGCCTAAAGCTCGAATTAACCCGCCGCCCGACGCCAGCGACAACATGAATTTTCAACCAACAAACTGATGATGAAAGAGAAGCTATCGAGCGGTCGGGTCGAATGAGTTGCTATGCGCGCCTGTGGATGCACCAAGTAGAATTACACTCCCTTACCCAGTGCTCTGTAATCGAAGTTGCCGTAAATACCCTGAGCCATTGCTATCTTTCTACAATGGCCCGACAAACACAATTCATTCAACTCTCTGAAGAAGAAGGTCGCTCTTTAATTGGCCCGCAGGACTAAAAAGGGCACCCTAATGAGATGCCCAGACTTATTGATATTATTGAAGCCGGTGGAGGGATTTGAACCCCCGACCCGCAGTTTACAAAACTGCCGCTCTACCCCTGAGCTACACCGGCATGACCGAAAGAGGGTGAAAAGCATCCTCCATTTCAAAGGCCGAATCTACCAACTGATTTGCGAAAACGCAAGCAGTCGAAAGAGTTCTACTTTTTCCTCAAGCTGCCCTGACGAAAGAATTTTGTTGACGGCTCATAACGCGGCAAAGTAGGATAAAAGTGCCCCAGGGCGAGAACGGGCGCGGGAAGCTGCGTGCTCTTAATCGCCTGCTAAATCCACAGACACTCGCCGCCCAGACGGCCATTTGCAGGCCGCCAGCGGTCTTCTGACACAAACCAGCTAAATCTTTAAGTCTCACAGCCTGAGAAAATTTTAAGGAGACATTCCCGTGCGCATTTTCAATCTAGTTCGCTCAAGCCTGATCTTTATCCTCGCGCCATTAACGTTTCTAGTTGCGGCGCAGGCGCAGAACACACAACCCGCCCCTACGCGCAGGGTCGAGGCCCCGCCGACCATAGCCGTGCCGTCGCAGGAGAGAGCGCCCGCGCGCGTTGCAGGAAGTCGTGAGCTTGCCTGTAGCGGATATATAACTTACGTGCCGCCTTCTAACCCGATTGAGATAGTGGGGGGCGAGCAGGAGGATTCGCAGTATAACTACTCGCAGGGCAACGTAATCTACGTCAATCAAGGCTCGCGGCATGGCATTCACGTCGGGCAGGAGTTTTCCGTCATACGACCGCGCGGGATGTTTCATTCTCCGTTCTCAAGAAAGCATGGCTTTCTTGGTAATTATGTAGAAGAGGTGGGACAGGTTCGCGTCACTGAAGTTAGAGAGCAGACCTCCGTCGCAGTCGTTACCAGTTCGTGCGAGGTGATGTTGTTAGGCGACGTTCTTGTAGGAGTGCAGCAGCGCGTCTCGCCTGTGGTGCGCGCGGATGTTCCGCTCGAACACTTTCGCGATCCCAACGGCAAGCCACAGGGTCGCATAGTGCTCGCGCGCGATTTTCAGGAGATGGTGACAAGAGGCCAGGTCGTTTACATTGATCTGGGCTGGGAGGACAACGTGAAGCCCGGCGATTACCTGACCATCTTCAGACCTTCGGGCACGGGCAACATCACTCGTTTCCGTGATGAAGAGGTCACAATGACGGGCAATAACGGGTTCGAGAGCGACCGCTATCACGGCGGCGTCTTTTCCATACAGGCTCAAAGAAACCAGTACCCGAACACACAGCCGTATGGGCCAATGATTACCACCCCCAGGGTCAAGCGCAATCGCCCGCCCGTCCCGCGCAAGGTCGTAGGCGAGATGGTCATACTTGGCGTTCAGGAACGCACGGCAACGGCCATCATCACGCGCGTCTCGCAGGAAGTTCACACGGGCGATTACGTGGAGATTCAGTAGAAAGGTCAACGGTCAGTAACGCCCTACACGGCGAGGGCGGAAGGATGAAAGACGAGCTATTCAAGATGAGCAGTTATTCTTTCAGCCTTTCGCCCAATGCCACCCGCCCTGCTCTTCTTCCCCTTCCATAACTCACATCTTTCGCGCGCCTCGCCTGACTGATGCTGCGCGCTGACTTCACAGGAGAACTTTTAGATGAGAAGCATCAAATGCGAAAATTGCGGCCTCTTCAACTGGGCGGAATCGGGCGCGTGCAAACGCTGCGGCGCGCAGCTTGAAGCGCCTCAGGATTCCGGGCCAAGCTACTCTAATTACAACCAGCAACAGCAACAGTATTACCAGCAGCAGCAGACGGGCTACGCAGCCTATCCGTCTTACGCTGGCGTGCAGGCGCAGAGAAAATCCGGGCTTGCCATCACTTCAATGGTGCTCGGCATCATCAGCGTCATTCCTTTCACCATCGGAGGTTTTCTGGGCATCGGAGCCATCAGCGGCCTTGTGCTTGGAATCGTGGGCTACAAAAAATCTAAGAATCGTCCTGCGGAATACGGCGGGGGTGGGATGGCAATCGCCGGAATCGTTCTGAGCAGTTTCGCACTGCTGATAATGATCCCCATCGTTGCCGCCATAGCAATTCCAAACCTGTTGGCCTCACGACGCGCCGCCGACGAAGGCTCCGCATTAAGCATGATGCGC